>JBMOFX010000263.1:0-3908 GCA_049318665.1 Ilumatobacteraceae bacterium
ATGGCCAAGGTGCCGCGCATCATCAAGGTGCCCGAGGGCGAAGCCTGGGTGAGCATGGAGAACCCGCTCGGTGAGATGGGCTACTACGTGATGAGCCAAGGCGAGCTCGGCCCGTTCCGGGTCCGCATCCGCACGGCGAGCTTCAACAACATCTCGATCGTGCCGTGGATCCTGCGCGGTGTCTACGTCCCCGACGTCATCACGATCCTCGCCTCGCTGTACTTCATCCTGGGAGACATCGACAAGTGATCGCTGCGGATCTCCCGTACTGGGCGCAGTCGCTGCTGCGCGTCCTCGGTGGCACGGTTGCCGTCCTGCTGCCCGCCGGCACGATCGTCTACCTGTTCCTGTTCAAGATGATGTCGTTCATGCAGAGCCGCCTCGGCCCGATGGAAGCAGGGCCGTACGGCTCGATGCAGCTCGTCGCCGAAGTCGGCAAGTGGTTGCAGAAGGAAGACATCCAGCCCGAGAACGCCGACAAGCGGGTCTTCAAGATGGCCCCGCTGATCGTGCTGGTCAGCACCTTCTTGCTGGTCGCCGTCGTGCCGTTCGGACCCGACGCGTACTTCACCGACTTCGAGGCCGGCATCTTCTACGCGTTGGCGGTCAGCTCGATCAGCGTGCTCGGCATCCTCATGGCCGGTTGGAGCAGCGCCAACAAGTACTCGCTCCTCGGCGGCCTGCGCGCAGCGGGTCAGCTCATCGCGTACGAGTTGCCGATGGTGCTCGCCGTCATCGGCGTCGTCATCCAGGCCGGCACGCTCAACCTGCAGCAGATCGTCGTTGCACAGAACGCCGGCTCGATGTTCGGGTGGGACGGCCTCGGCAACCCCTACATCCTCACCCAGTTCGTCGCGTTCTTCGTCTTCATGATCGCGGTGCAGGCCGAACTCACCCAGACCCCGTTCGACATGCCGATCGCCGAGTCCGAACTCGTGTCGGGCTACATGACCGAGTACTCGGGCTTCCGGTTCCTGATGTTCTTCATCGCCGAGTTCGCGACAGCGGGTGTGTTCAGCTTCATCGCCGCCGTGCTGTTCCTCGGTGGCTGGGGCATTCCGTTCAGCTGGTTCGGCTGGACCGACACGAACTCGGTCGACAACTGGATGAACGTCGTCGGCCCGCTGATCATGATCACCAAGATGCTGGTGCTGTCGTTCTTCATCATGTGGATCCGATTCAGTTACCCACGCTTCCGTGAAGACCAGCTCCAGCGGTTCGCATGGAAGGTGCTCATCCCCGTGTCGCTGATCAACATCATGATCACGGCAGTGCTCAAGGTGGTCTTCTGATGGCCAAGCCTCAGGTTCCCGGTCTCGTCAAGGGTCTCGGCGTCACGTTCGGCACGATGATGCAGACCATCAAGCCGAAGAAGTTCGGTGGTGGCGCGGCCACCGTGCAGTACCCGCATGTGAAGGAGGCGCCGACGGCGCGTGCCCGTGGCGTCATCGCGCTCCGCGAAGACAACTGCACGTCGTGCATGCTCTGTGCGCGCAGCTGCCCCGACTGGTGCATCTACATCGAGGGCCACAAAGAGCTCGCGCCGCCGCGGCGTGCTGGCGGTGCGCCGCGCAAGGTCAACAAGCTCGACCGCTTCGACATCGATTACGCGCTGTGCATGTACTGCGGCATCTGTGTCGAGGTCTGTCCGTTCGACGCACTGTTCTGGAGCCCCGAGTACGAGTACAGCGAGCCGCACATCGCCGACCTGTTGCACGACAAGGACAAGCTCGGCGAGTGGATGGAGACCGTTCCCGAGCAGCCCGAGCTCGAAGCGGGCGCGGAGAAGAAGAAGAAGTGAGCGCCGTCATCCTCGCCGCCGACGACATCCAGGTCGCGCAGAACATCGGTTTCGGCATCATCGCGTTCGTGATGATCGTCGCCGCCCTCAAGGTGGTCACCAGCAAGAACATCGTGCACGCCGCGCTCGCCCTCGTGATCGTCCTCGCCGGTGCCGCCGCCCAGTACCTGCTGCTCGCCGCCGAGTTCGTGGCCGTCACGCAAGTGCTCGTCTACGTCGGTGCCGTCATGGTCCTGTTCCTGTTCGGCGTCATGCTCACTCGTGCCAAGCTCGGTCGCGACGGCGACCTCGACAACAAGAGCCACAAGCTCGGCATCCCTGTCGCGCTGCTGATGCTCGGCGTGATGGTGTACGTCCTGCTCGACGGATGGGGCGACACGCGCCTGCCCGCGGATCGGGCTCCCGTGAGCATCCAAGCGATCAGCGACAGCATCTTCAAGCCGTACCTGCTGCCGTTCTGGGCGCTGTCGTTCGTGCTCCTCGCCGCCGTCATCGGCGCCATCGTGCTGGCACGGAAGGACTGAGCCGATGTTGGTCAACCAGTTCCTGCTCCTTGGCGCCGCGCTGTTCTGCATTGGCGTCTACGGGGTCATCGTGCGCAAGAACGCGATCATGGTGCTGATGAGCATCGAGCTGATCCTCAACTCGGTCAACATCAACCTCCTCGCGTTCAGTCAGTTGAACGGCACCGTCGACGGCAACACGTTCGCCCTCTACATCATCGCCGTTGCGGCGGCCGAGGTCGGCGTCGGCCTTGCGCTCGTGATGCTCATCTACCGCAACCGCACCAGTGTCTCGCTCGACGAGCTGTCCGAGATGAAGGGCTGATCGATGCTCGCAGAGACAGCAGCCGCCTCGTCGGGGTGGTTCCTCGAACATGCATGGCTGATCCCGGTCATCCCGGCGATCGCGTTCTTCCTCATCATCGGCTTCGGCAAGAAGATGCGCTATCACGGGAGCGAGTTCGGGCTCCTCAGCATGGGCGCCGGGCTCGTGCTCGCACTCGGCACCACATGGCAGTGGATCCAGCGGGTCGACTCAGTCGGTGGCGGTGAAGGCGAGGGCGCACTCGCACGAGGCGTGTTCGGCTTCACGCGCGGCATCATGCCGCGCGCCGCGGAAGGCGAGCCCTACATCGAGCCGGTGATCCGGCAGTGGACGTGGTGGCAGAGCGGGGGCATCGAGTTCGGGCTCGGTCAGCACATCGATGGCCTCGCCGTGATGCTGCTCCTCCTCGTCACCTTCATCTCGACGCTGGTGCAGATCTTCTCGCTCGAGTACGTCCGTGGCGATCGCCGCTACACCCACTTCTTCGCGAGCCTCACGCTGTTCAGCGCCGGCATGCTCACGATGGTGCTCGCCGAGAACACCGTGCAGCTCATCTTGGGCTGGGAGATCATGGGTCTCTGCTCGTTCATGCTCATCGGCCACTGGTGGGAGGAGCAGGCCAACAGTCGTGCCGCGTTGAAGGCGTTCTTCACCGTGCGCGTCGGCGACATGGGTCTGCTCGTCGGTGTTGCGATCCTCTTCGGCGCGGCGGGCACGTTCAGCATCCAGGGGCTCAGCCAGTGGGCGATGGATCCGAGCTCGAGCCACACGGTGCTGCTGTGGGCATCGATCGCGCTGTTCATCGCCTGCATCGGCAAGAGCGGTCAGTTCCCGCTGCACACCTGGTTGCCCGACGCGATGGCGGGTCCCACACCCGTCAGTTCGCTGTTGCACTCGTCCACGATGGTCGTTGCCGGTGTCTTCCTCGTCGCGCGCCTCTACCCCGTGTTCTACAACGGGTTCTCGATCGCGCAGGATGGCAACACGATCAACCTCATTGCGGTGATCGGCGGCATCACGATCCTCATCGCCGCCGCGCTGGCCTTCGTGCAGACCGACATCAAGAAGGTGCTCGCTTACTCGACGGTGTCGCAGCTCGGCTACATGATGATGGGCCTCGGCGTCGGCGCCTGGACGCCGGCCGTGTTCCACATCTTCACCCACGCGTTCTTCAAGTGCTGCCTGTTCCTGTGCGCTGGCTCGATCAGCCACACCCAGAGCCATCACAGCTTCGACATGAAGAAGGACATGGGTGGTCTGCGCAAACGGATGCCGATCA
>JBMOFX010000264.1:0-3890 GCA_049318665.1 Ilumatobacteraceae bacterium
ATTGCCCACCAGACCCACCGACAACGGCCGACGCTCGTCGCGTGCGCGCACGCAGCGAGCGATCGCATCCTCGAGCGAGTCGGCGATCTCGTCGAGGTAGCGGTGTTCGTGGCGTCGTTGCACACGCCACGGGTCGACATCGATGCACAACGCGACGCCGTCGTTCATGGTGACGGCGAGCGGCTGCGCCCCACCCATTCCGCCGAGGCCTGCGGTCAGCGTGATCGTGCCACGCAGCGTGCCGTCGTGCCCGGGCCCGTTGAACCGCTTGCGGCCGATCTCGGCGAAGCACTCGTAGGTGCCCTGCAGGATTCCCTGGGTGCCGATGTAGATCCACGATCCGGCCGTCATCTGGCCGTACATCGTGAGGCCGAGCGCCTCGAGCCGCCGGAACTCGTCCCACGTTCCCCACTGGGGCACGAGGTTCGAGTTTGCCAGCAGCACACGCGGTGCCCACTCGTGCGTGCGGAACACGCCGACGGGCTTGCCCGACTGCACCAACATGGTCTCGTCGGCGCGCAGCGTGGTGAGCGTGCGTGCCATCGCGTCGAACGCATCCCAACTGCGCGCAGCTCGACCGGTGCCGCCGTACACGACGAGGTCGTCCGGCCGTTCGGCCACCTCGGGGTCGAGGTTGTTGTGCAGCATTCGGTGTGCCGCCTCTTGCGGCCACCCGAGGCAGGTGAGATCAGTGCCGCGATTGGCGCGGACAGGGCGTGGACCGGACATCTACACAACCTCCAATGTTCCGATGGCGGACTCGACAGCATCGAGGATCGAACCTTCACCGAGCAGGCGTTCGGCCGTGCGCAGGTCGGGTGAGAGCCAACGATCGGCGCCCGGGCCGGCAACCTCGCGGCGAAGCACCTCGACGGCAGCGCCGGTGCCAGCGCCCGGCATCAGCGGTGTGCGGAGGTCGATGGCAGCGGCTGCGGCGACCAGCTCGACGGCGAGTATGCGCCGCAGATTGTCGATCGACCGTCGCAGCTTGCGAGCGGCGGCCCACCCGTTCGACACGTGGTCTTCCTGCATTGCGCTGGTGGGCAGCGACTGGGTCGACGCCGGCACCGCGAGCCGTTGGTTGTCCATCGCCATCGCCGCCTGCGTGTAGTGGGCGATCATCAGGCCGCTGTTGACGCCAGCGTCGGGCGCGAGGAACGGTGGCAGGCCGTGCGAGCGGGCGACGTCGAGCAGTCGATCGGTGCGACGCTCGGCGATCGAACCGAGCTCGCTCACGGCGATCGCGAGGAAGTCGGCGACGAACGCCAGCGGCGCACCGTGAAAGTTGCCGCAGCTCTCGACTCGCCCGTCGGGCAGGATCATCGGGTTGTCGATGGCGGCGTCGAGCTCGCGCTCGACGATCGTTCGAGCGTGGGCGATCGTGTCGAGTGCTGCACCGTGGACCTGCGGCGTACACCGCAGCGAGTACGCGTCTTGCACTCGGCTGTCGCCCACGCGGTGACTTGCGACGATCGGCGAACCGGCAAGCAGCCGAGTGAGGTTGCGCGCGCTCACCGCCTGGCCAACCTGCGGTCGCAACGCCTGCAGGTCGGCGGCAAAGGCCCGATCGGTGCCGAGCAGCCCCTCGACCGTCATCGCGGCCGTGATGTCGGCGAGTCGGCCCAGCTCGCCCAGGTCGTGCAGTGCGAGGCACAGCATCCCGAGGATGCCGTCGGTGCCGTTGATGAGCGCGAGCCCTTCCTTCGCCCGCAGCGTGAGCGGTTCGAGCCCGGCGCCGAACAATGCGGCAGCGGCGTTGGTGACGCTGCCATCCGCGAGACGAACCTCACCTTCACCGACCAGCGCGAGCGCGAGATGGCTCAGCGGTGCGAGGTCGCCGCTTGCACCGAGCGAACCGTGCTCGCGTACCACGGGTGCGATCCCCGCGTCGAGCAAGGCGAGCTGCAGATCGACCACCTCCGGTCGCGCGCCGGAGAACGCCATTGCGAGGCTGCGCGCCCGCAGCAGTTGCATCGCGCGCACGACCTCCACCTCGACCGGATCGCCCATGCCGGTGGCGTGCGAGCGCACCAGTGCGACCTGCAGTTCGGCGGTCCGCGCCGCTGGGATGACGGTTGCTGCGAGCGAGCCGAACCCCGTCGTGACGCCGTACACCGGGGTGTCGCTGGCGACGAACCCATCCACCAAGTCGGCCGAACGCTGCATCGCGCGTCGGGCGTCGTCACCGAGGCGAGCCGAACGACCGGCGCGGGCGACGCCTACCACGTCGTCGATGCCGAGCACCTTGCCGGGACCTGTGCCGGAACCGCGTCCGTGGAGCTCGAGGATGTCTTCCATCTGGTGGCAGACACTGCCATACTGCGCAACGTGCCGCAAGCATCGCCGCCAGCTCCGACGCCAGTTCCGACGACAGGTCCGACACCCCTGACGTCGCGTGCCACCGACCGGGGTCTTCGGTTGGTCACCGCCATCGCCGGTCACCCCGATGGCATGCTGCTGGCCGACCTGGCACGCGAGGTCGACCTCTCCGCCAGCACGGCGCTTCGGCAGCTGCGCTCGCTCGAGCTCGCCGGCTTCGCGGTGCACCTCGATGACGGCGGCTGGGCACCCGGTCCCGAGCTGCTCCGCATCGCACGCACCCTGTCCGCCAGCGCGACGCTGCCCCGGCTCGCCGAACCCGTGCTCGCGTCGCTCGCCGACGCGACCGGTGAGTCGGCGTATCTTGCGGAGGCCGTCGACGCTCGCACGGCCGTCTACGTCGCGATGGAGTCGGGTCGCCACAGCGTTCGACACGTCAGCTGGCTCGGCCACACGATCACGCGGCGTGGATCGGCGCTCGGCCGTGCGCTGATCGGCGACGTCGATCGTGATGGCGTTGCAGTGCTCGTCGACGCGGTGGAGGACGGCATCACCGCCGTCTCCGCACCCATCTACGACGCGTCGGGTCAGGTCGCAGCCGCGATGAGCGTGGTCGGCCCATCCTTTCGCCTCCGCACCGCAGCGCTCACGGCCGCCCGCAAGGCGGTGTCGGCGCACGCCGCCGACCTCTCGATCCGCGCCGGATATCGCGACGCGTGAACCTCAGGTCGGGTCGGCGGTTCCGGTATCGGGAGCCGTCTTCGGCTTGCGGGCGCTCACCCACGCGGCGCCGCCGCCGATCAGCGCCAGACCGGCGACGACGATGGCGATGATGCCGAGCAGATGGCTGTCGCTGCCCGAGTCGTCATGCTTCGCCGTATCGCCTCCCATCGAGTGGCCGTGTGACGACTCGCCGGTGAGTGACAGCGCCGGCACCGGATGCTCGGGCTCCTCGCCGCTCGCTGGCATCGGCTCGATCCAGCTGACAACCTCGCCGCTGTCGTACGTCTGCAGGGTCGGGAAGGCGAGTTCGTCGACGCCCTCCGGGATGGGTCCGATCTGCATCCAGAACTGATCGAACTGGTCGACGCCGATGGCGGTGTCGCCAGTCGCCGTCCACGTGATCGTGTCGACGACGCTCGTGTAGCTCGCGCCCCAAACTTCCACCGGTGTGTCGAGGTCGCGACGGGTGACGGTGACGTCCCACCCTGGCTTGGGGAGCGTCCGGACGAACGGCAGCGGCGTGTCCGTCGGGAGCTGCACCTCGATCTTGGTGGTCGTCGCATCGTCGCGCTCGTTGGGGATCGACAATGCGATCTTGGCCATCTCGCCCGTCGCCACCTCCCCCAAGGTGTCCACGCTCACGTGGGCGCTGGCGGTGCCGGCGGTGGCGAGAACGATGGCCGCAGCCGACGCGAGTGCGATCGATGCGGTGCGAAAACGACGGTTCATGGTGCTCCGATGTGATGGTGGTTGAGGTTCATGCGGTGTCGTCGAGCCGCTCGACGACGTGCAGGATGGGCGGCTGGTGCCCACCGATCGATGATGTGTTTCGATCTCTACCGATCGAG
>JBMOFX010000265.1:0-3885 GCA_049318665.1 Ilumatobacteraceae bacterium
CCGCGCCGCACGAGTTGGGTGTCGACGAACTGGTGCACGGTCTCCCAGTAGGGGTCGCCCGGCGCATCGAGCAACGCGATCGGCACCGGCGAACCCTTGCCGGTCTGGGTGAGGGTGAGCAGCTCGAAGGTCTCGTCGAGCGTGCCGAAGCCGCCAGGGAGGCACACGAACCCCCGGCTCTCCTTCACCAGCATCAGCTTGCGGGTGAAGAAGTACTTCATCATGACGTTCTTGGAGTCGCCGGCGATGATCGGGTTGGCCGCCTGTTCGAACGGGAGCCGGATCGACACGCCGATCGAGTGATCGCGTCCCGCGCCCTCCATCGCCGCCTGCATGATCCCGGGTCCGGCACCGGTGACCACCATCCACCCTGCCGCGGCCAGGTGTTCGGCCACGGCCTTTGCCTGCTCGTACAGCGGATCGTGTGGCTTGGTGCGCGCCGAGCCGAAGATCGTCACCTTCGGAACATCCCGGAAGGGGGCGAACATCTGGAACGCTTCGGCCATCTCGGCGACGGTGGAGCTGATGATCTTGAGATCGACGGTCGCTGGCTGCCCCTCGAACAGCCCGGTCATCGATGCCACCAGTTGATGCGCGAGTGAACGGTCGCGCTCGCTGATGAGCGATTCGATGGCCTCGTTCAGGTCAGCGGGCACGCAACTCGGCTGCCTTGGCGTCGAGCGCGCCCAAGAGCTCGTCGAAGCTCTTCTGGAAGCTCGCCACGCCCTCGCGCTCGAGCGTTGCCCCGACGTCGTCGAGGTCGACGCCAGCCGCGGCGATCCCGCGCCACGCGTCCTCTGCCTGATCGACGTCGGCATCGACTCGGCGCACGAGGTTCCCGTGGTCGGCGAAGGCCTCGAGCGTCGCCTCGGGCAGGGTGTTGACCGTGTGGGGCCCGATCAGCTCATCGACGTAGAGGGTGTCGGGATACGCCGGGTTCTTCGTGGAGGTGCTGGCCCACAGTGGCCGCTGCACGACCGCGCCCTGCGCAGCGAGCGCCTCCCAACGCGGGCCGGAGAAGGTCTCCTGGAACCGTTGATAGGCGAGCTTGCCCTGGGCGACGGCGCCCTTGCCGCGCAGTGCGAGCGCCTCCGGGGTACCGATGGCGTCGAGGCGTCGGTCGATCTCGGTGTCGACCCGGCTGATGAAGAAGCTCGCAACGCTGGCGACTTTCGACAGGTCGGCGCCGGGGGTAGCGGCGTATTGCTCGAGCCCGGCGATGTAGGCCTCCATCACCCTCTCGTACCGGTCAAGGCTGAAGATCAACGTGACGTTGATGCTGCGACCCTCGGCGATCATCTGTTGGATCGCCGGAAGACCAGCCTCCGTCGCCGGGATCTTCACCATCAGGTTCGGTCGATCGATCTGCTGGTGGAGGAGCCGGGCGGCGGTCTCGGTGCCCTCGGCATCGTGGGCCAGGCCCGGGTCGACCTCGACGCTCACGAAGCCGTCAGCCCCGTGGCTCTGGTGATACACGGGAGCGAACACGTCGAGCGCGCCGTTGATGTCGCGCAGCACCATTGCCCAGTAGTGATCGATCGTCCGCCGACCGTCAGACGCCAGCGTCGTGAATTGCTCGTCGTAGTCGGGTGAGCCCTGGATGGCCTTCTGGAAGATCGTCGGGTTGCTGGTGAGGCCACGAATGCCGCGCTGCACCAGAGTGGTGAGCTGGCCCGAGGTGAGGTAACTGCGGCTGAGGTTGTCGAGCCAGGGGCTCTGGTCGAACTCGCTGTGCAACTGCAAAAGGCGATCCATGGGGGATCCTTTCAGGACGTGGTGGGGGTGACGAGGTCGTGGGCAACACTCACGATGTGGTCGAGGTTGATGCCGAGTCGGTCGAGCACGAGTGCGCCGGGGGCGCTGGCTCCGAAGCGGTCGATCCCGATCGAGCGGTCGGCCCAACGGGCCCAGCCGAAGGTGGTGGCGGCCTCCACCGACAGCACCGGCACGCCGGTGGGGAAGATCGTGGCGCGGAACTCGTCGGCCTGGTGCTCGAAGCGATCCCACGATGGCAGGCTGACGACCTGGGCGCGCACGCCCTCGGTCTCGAGGCGAGCGGCCGCGTCGATCGCCAGCGCGACTTCACTGCCGGTGGCGACGATCACGAGCTGGGGGTCGGTCGCCGTTCGGACGATGCCCGCGCCGGTGGCAACGGCCGATCCGTCGGTGCAGACACGAAGGTTTTGGCGAGACAGCACCAGTGCGGTCGGGCCGTCGTGTTCGACCGTGGCACGCCACGCGGCCATCGTCTCGTTGGCGTCGGCGGGTCGGATCACCTGGAGATCGGGGATCGCACGCAAGGTGGCGAGGTGCTCAACCGGCTGGTGGGTCGGGCCGTCCTCGCCCACGCCCACCGAGTCGTGGGTGAACACGAACACGACCTTGGCGCGGCTGAGCGCGGCGAGGCGCACGGCCGGACGCATGTAGTCGAGGAACACGAAGAACGTGCCGCCGGCAGGCAGGACGCCACCGTGCAACGCCATGCCGACCATGGCGGCGCCCATTGCGTGTTCGCGAACCCCGTAGTACACCTGGCGACCGTCCGGGTGCTGCGGCGACTGCGCCTGCTGGCCGGTCAGCTTCGTGCCGGTGTTGCCGGTGAGATCGGCGGCGCCCGCCACGAGCGAGGGCACGGTGTCGAGCGACGCGTTGAACGCTTTCTCGATGGCGACCCGCGTGGCGATCGACTCGCCCTGCTCGAACACGGGCAAGCCGGCCTCCCAGCCGGCGAGGCCCGTGGCGTTCCACGTCGTGTCCCACACCGCACGGTCGATCGGTGCGGCGTGGAACCGCTGGTCCCACTGCTGCACCAGTGCATCGCCGCGCTCGGCCGCATGCGCACGGTACGCGGCGACCAACTCCTCGGGCGCCCAGAACGGTTCGTCGGGGATGCCCATCACGTGCTTGGTGTTGCTCACCAGTTCGGCCGTGAACGGATTGCCGTGGGCGTGCGGATTGTCGGTGAGGTCGGGGCTCGGAGCACCGATGTGCGAACGGAGGACCACGAGGCTCGGCCGATCGGCCACGTCGATCGCTCGGCGAATGCCGGCTTCGAGCGCATCGAGGTCGTCGGCCACCTCGCCAAGGCGCTCGACGTGCCATCCGTAGGCCTCGAACCGGGCGGGCACGTCGTCGGTATAGGCAAGTTCGGTGACGCCGTCGATGGTGACGTGGTTGTCGTCATAGATGCAGATCAGGCCGCCGAGGCCGAGGTGGCCGGCGAGGGAGGCGGCCTCGTGGCTCACGCCTTCCATGAAGCAGCCGTCACCCGCGATGACGAACGTGTGGTGGTCGACCACTTCGGCTCCGAACGTGCCACGCAGACGCCGCTCGGCGATGGCCATCCCGACTGCGTTGGCGAAGCCCTGGCCGAGGGGACCGGTGGTCACCTCGACCCCGGCGGTGTGGTGCACCTCGGGGTGGCCCGGCGTGGCCGAGCCCCATTGGCGGAACTGCTTGATGTCGTCGAGCTCGAGCCCGTAGCCGCTGAGGTACAGCATCGAATACTGCAGGATCGAGGCATGGCCGTTCGACAGGATGAACCGATCGCGGTCGGGCCAGTGCGGGTTCGATGGCGAATGGCGCATCACCCGGCTGTAGAGCACGTGGGCGAGTGGGGCCAGCGCCATGGCCGTGCCCTGGTGGCCGCTCTTCGCGGCGAGCGGCGCATCCATCGCGAAACCGCGGATCAGCGAGATGGCCTGTTGTTCTTGTTCGGGGGTCAGCGACACGTGAGCCGACTGTAGTGCAGCCCGGGGTCGGGACGTGTCGGCGCGCGTCGGGTTGGACCCTGCCGGGCCTGGTCCAGGTGCGCTTAAGTCACGTTGAGGTCAGCGGGGTGGGGCGATGCGGGTGCCGTTGGGTCGGTAGGTGGCGGTGGTGCCG
>JBMOFX010000266.1:0-3840 GCA_049318665.1 Ilumatobacteraceae bacterium
TGCACGCCCTCGACATCCAGCACCTCGTTGGTCATGGTGTTGACCAGGGTCACCCCCGGCATCACCAGCTGCGCCAGATCTTTGTCACCGGTCGAGATGATGCATTGCAGGCCTTGCTGTGCCGCGCGTAGTCGGCGAGGTCGCCGATGTTCAACACATCGAGTGCGTAGTCGACGGCGCTGTGATCACGTTTGCGACGCGGCGCAACGAGGTCGGCGAAGAACCCACCGATGGTCTGGCGTTCGGCGGCCACCTGCAGGTTCTCGCGGATCGTCAGATCGTCGAACAGCTCCAGCGACTGCCACGTCCGGCCGAGGCCCGACTTCGCCCGCTTGTGTGCGGGGAGGTGACCGATCTCCTGACCGTCGAAGCGAATCAGGCCGGTCGTCGGGACGAAGCCCGTGATGCCGTCGATGAACGTGGTCTTGCCGGCACCGTTCGGGCCGATGAGGCCCACGAGTTGCCCCGTCTCGACCCGGAAGTCCACCTGGTTGACCGCGCGCAGGCCACCGAAGGTGACGGACATGCCATTGGTTTCGAGCAGCGCCATGTCAGCTCCCTCCTGTCGTGACGGGTTCGGGTTGGGGTGCGCGTGGGGGTTCAGGTGCCTGCGGTGGGCGCCGGCGGGCGACGATCCGTTCACCGGCGGTGCGCATGGCACCTGCAATGCCCTCCGGGTTGCGGATCGAGGCGATGATCAAGCCGAGCCCGCCGAGGATGAGCGTGAACTCGCTCGGGATGTGGACCACGCGTTCGAGGAAGGTGAAGACGAGCCCACCCGCCACGAGGAAGCCGCCGGCTACCGCCCCGAGCACGCTGGCGATGCCGCCGATGTAGGCGAAGGCGAGGAACGTGAGCGACTGCACGTAGGTGAACTTGTCGGGGGTGACACTGCCCGAGCGATAGGCGATGACGGCGCCACCGACGCCTGCGATGAAGGCCGACATCGCAAAGGCGAGCACCTTCGTACCGGCGACGTTGACACCGGCCGCGGCGGCCGCGCGCTCGTTGCTGCGCGTGGCGAGGAATCGCCGACCCGTGGCCGAGCGACGCAGGTTTGCCACCGCGTAGCAGAGCAGCACCACGACGACGAGACAGAAGATGGAGGTCATCGGATTGGGCTGCTTGCCGTCGCCTGCGGTGAGCCCGAGGATCTTGTACGTCACGTCGCGCGGCTCGACGATCAACTGCGGTGCGTTCACCTTGGCACCGACGAAACCACCGTTGACCGACTTGTTCGCGAACACCATCCGATCGACGGCGACCGCGAACGCGAGCGTCACGATCGCGAGGTTGACGCCACGGACCCGCAGCGCAGGAAGCGCGACGATGACCCCTACCAGCATCGCGACGAGCCCGCCGATGATGATCGGAATCGGGAACGGTGTCTCGGGGATGACCGTCAGCAACTTCGTCGAGAACGGCAGCGGGATCTTGATCGGCGCCTCGGTCGTGAGCTTCGACACGAGGAACGCCGAGATGCCGGCGAACGACATCTGAGCCAGCGAGATCTGCCCGACGTAGCCGGTGAGCACGACGAGCGACAGGCAGATGATCACCCCGATCAGCGTGTTCGAGAGCGCGAGCCGGAACGGCGGCGTGAACACGAACAGGCCGACCACGGCGGCCGCGATCGCGAGTGCCGGTCCGCCGTATCGAATGGCCCACCGTGCGGGCGTGGGCGAGAACGGCAGGCGCCCACTGCTGATCGCACCGCGCGTGGGGAGGCTGTCGCCGCGCAGGTAGAGCACCAGCACGATCACCAGCAGCGGGACGAACCGCTCGAAGCCCGGGATCGCCGAGCCTCCGGACGTCGGGAACCAGTCATGCTGTGCCTCGAGGTACTTCACCAACCCGAACTGCAAGCCGAGCACGAACGCCGCGAACGTCGTCCATCCGAACGACGTGAAGCTGCCGACGAGCGCCGCCGTGAGCGCTGGGATGATCAGTGCTGGCAGCACCGACGGGTCGATCGACTTGAGGATCGTTGCGGCGAAGATGCCGAGCAGGCCCGTGATGAGTGTTGAGATCACCCAGTTGGCACCGGCCAGGAACTCGGGCGAGAAGCCGAGGACGACGGCACCCTTCTCGTTCTCGCTGGCGGCGCGCGTCGCGAGACCGAATCGAGTGAGCTGGAACACGATCCACAGCGCCACCGTGAGCAGCACGACGAGGACCGCAATGGTGAGTGCGTCGGCACCGATCGAGATCCCGAGGAACGTGATTGGCTTCGCGTTCGCGTCGAAGAACGGCATCGGCTTCACCGTGTAGGGCTGGATCGTGAACCGTCGAACGATGACCGCAGGGAGGTAGAGGAAGAGACCGATCGAGGCCACCACCTTGGCCAGCGGCGGTGCACCGCGAAGCGGCCGGAAGATCAGGAAGTGCAAGATCAGACCCATCAGCACCGCGAACAGCAACGAGATCACCAGTGCGGGCCAGAACTGCATGTTCGGACCGAAGCTGATCCGCGTGGGGATGTCGGGAAGGTCGAAGGTGTTGTTCGGCTGGAACCAGTGGACGAAACCTTCGACGAGGGCGAGCGGGTTGGGCAACGGTGGCAGGAAGAGATCGCCTTCCTTGCGCAGCACGGCATAGACGTACGCGATGTACATCGCGATCGCACTGTTCGCGAAGTTGACCACGCCCGACCCGCGGTAGGTGAGCACGACACCGAGCGCGATCGCCGCGACCAACGCTCCTTGGGCGATGCCCGAACCCGACAGGAACTGCGTGCGGGTCTGCGGATCGACGATCGCCCACACCACGAGCGCGACGGCAGCGATACCGACGAACCATTGCAGATATCTCACGACTGAGCCCTTCACGGCCTCGTCCCCCTCAGCGTCGTCGATCAGACTTTCGTGACGTCGATCGGCTTGCCGTTCAAGCCATCGGCGATGCTCGTCCACTCGCCGCCCTTGAACTGCTGCACGCCCATCTGGCCGCCACAGACGGCGACGAAGATCGGCAGCTGGAGAATGACCTGCTTGCCGCAGTCGAGCGGACCCACCTGGATCATCATCGGGCCCTTGAAGCCGCGGATCTTGCCGTCGATGCTCGCCTGGTCGAGCGCGTCGGGGCCGAGCTCGTTCGCGAACTTCGCGAACGTCAACAGGTTCGCGAACTCCGGACCGGCGAAGCCGGTGTACTCCAGCGTGGTCGCCCCGGGGGCCGGCTTGCCGTACTCCTGGATCTTCGTGATGTAGGTCTGCATGCCACTCTCGTAGTCGGGACGGAAGTAGCTGTAGCCGTAACCACCGAAGTACCAGCCGTCCGGCACCGGACCGGCCTCACCGGCCTCCTTGAGGTGGTCGGTCATGGGTGTCCCGAAGCACAGGCCCGTGGTGACGACCCTCGGGGTGATCGCGAGCGCCTTGATCGCGTCGTACATGTTGATGCACTGCTGGATCGTGAGGACCGACACGAGCACGTCGGCCTTGTCGGCTCCCACGGCGGACAACGCCGACTGGACGTCAGCCGCAGTGGCCGTGTCGTCGACGCCGACGAACGTGTAGCTGATGCCGGCCTTGTCCATCACCGGCTTGAACAGCAGGTCCGCGGCAACGGTCCCTGCGGGGTTGTTGTTGGCGAGAATCGCCACGCTCTTGGTGTCGGGCAGGTACTGGGTGATGAAGCCACCGAGCCCGGTCACCACGCCGGGCGAACCAGCGGTGAACGCCTGACCGGCGGTGGTGGTGAAGTCGTCGGCTGTGACGCCGTTGCCGATGATGACCGGCTTCTTGCCGTCGAGCGCTGCGTACAGCTCTTTGTTGCCGACGAGGATCGTGCCGGTGATGACCACCGCGATCGACGGGTCGTTGGCGAGCTCAGTGCCGC
>JBMOFX010000267.1:0-3829 GCA_049318665.1 Ilumatobacteraceae bacterium
GGCCGGAGAGGATCGCACCGATGTCGATCGCCGCGATCGTGACGATCGGGATGAGGGCATTGCGAAGCGAATGGTGCACCAGCACCTGACGCTCGCGAATGCCCTTCGCCCGTGCGGTGCGGAGGTAGTCGCTGCTCACCACTTCGAGCAGCGAGGTACGCATGTACCGGCTGTACCCGGCGATGATCTGAATTGCCACGACGAAGACCGGCAGAATCAAGTGGCGGACCCGGAGCGTGAGATCGAAGCCCTCCTGGCCGGGCGGATACACCCCCGAGACAGGCAGAATCGGCTTCGACAACCCGAACCACGACACGAGCGTCACGCCGAACATCAGCTGCAACACCAGACCGGAGACGTACGGCGGGATCGACAACCCGACGAACGAACCGGTCGTCGCCGTGGAGTCGAGCCAGGAATCACGCTTCAACGCGGACACCATGCCAACGGCGAGTCCGATACTGATACCGACGATGGCGGCGGCACCGCCGAGGACGATCGAGTTGGCAAGGGCGTCCTTCAGCTTCGGCCACACCGGCTGATTGCCCTTGATGGAGTTCGGCCAATCACCACTGAGGAACCGACGAAGCCAGGTGAAGTAGCCCCTGACGTATCCGCCGAATCCGTCGTAGAGGGCATTGACCTCCTTGTACTCCGCGATCTTCTTCGCCGACGCACGAGCGTTCTGGCGCTTGAAGCTGGCGACCGGGTCGGTGCCGATCCGGATAGCCACGTAGACGACGAACGTCACGATGAGCAAGGTCGGAATCGCCCACAGGAGCCTGCGGAGCACGAAGCGAAACAAAGAGCAACTCCTCCCGGGGAACAGGTGCTGTGGGGTCGACCCCAAAAGGGCCGACCCCACAGTCACGTTGGTCAGGTCAATCGATCGAGAGCATCAGCTCCCGGCGATCTCGACCTTCGGCTCGCCCGTGACCAGGTTGGTGGTCACGTACTTGCTGTCGTTGGTGGTGTCGTAGACGCCAGGGAGCAGCGGGAAGGACACGGTCCAGACGTACCACGACGAGTTGGCGCACTCGGTGACGGGGTTGAGGCAGCTCGGCCACTGCTCGGCACCGAGAATGATCTGGCCATCGCCGTCGACGTCCTTCCAGATAGCAGTGTCGGAGAAGGCGCGATAGTTGTTGAGCTGACCGGTCACGTTGTCCACCTTGTCCGAGCGCCAGGCGCCGGCCTTCGGGAACTGGAACAGCGGGACGAGGATGTAGTCCTTGTCCATCTCCGTAATGGCGGTCTTGATCAACTCGGCACGCTTCGCCTCGTCGACTTCCCGGTCGGAATCCTTCAGAGCCTTGGTCGCCGTCTCGTTGTCCCAGTTCTGGAAGTTCTGGCCGGTGTTGCCGTTCTCTTCCGTGGGGATCTGGTCGCCGGCGAACGACGGCACGAGGTAGGCGGGGTCCGGCGGTGCGGTCGAGATGTACATCCCGAGGTCGTAGTCGGATGCTGGGAGACGCTGCTGGAACACGCAGTCGGCCTCGCAGTTGTCCGGGGTGACCTTGAAGCCAGCCGTTGCGAGCAACGGGATCAGGTAGGCCTGGGTGTTCTCACGACGGGTGTTGCCCGAGTTGACCATCCACTTGATCTCCGGCACGACGCCGTCCTTCGCCCAGAAGCCGTCAGCGCCCTTGGCGTAACCCGCGTCGGTGAGGAGCGTGTCGGCCTCGGCCTGGTCGTACTTGTTGCCGAAGATGCCCTCGGGGCAGAACGGGCCGGGCACGATCGGGCCACAGGTGAGGAGCTTGCCCTCTGCGGCGATCGGGATGTAGATCTGCTGGAACAGCGCGTCGAGGTCGATCGACTTGTAGAACGCCTCACGGAAGGCAGGATCCGCGAAGGGTCGCGTCTCGTCGGCCTTGCCGAGGTTCATGTACAGGGCTTCGTAGTCGCCACCGAACTCGAGCTTCGTCTCCACGTTCGGGTCGGCAAGAGCGTCGGTGATGCCCGCGTAGTACTGCGGGTAGATGAAGTCGATTTCGCCAGCCTTGAGCGATGCGATCTGCGTGTCGCTGTCGGCCTTCGGCACCATGACGAACCTGTCGACCGTCGGCTTGTCGCCCCAGTAGTTCTCGTTCGGGACGAGCACGCTCTGGGTGTCGCTCCAGCTGTCGAGCTTCCACTCGCGACCGGAGATCGCCATCTCGGTGCCGAAGTCGCCGCTGATGTCGTTGCAATCTTCGACGGCGGCCTGCTTGATGATGCCCGAGAACAGACCGCGGTACGGGGCGTAGACCTCGTTGAGCGTGACGACGACCTCTTGGTCGCTCGCGCCAGCGGCGACGGCGATGATCTTGTCGTAGCCGACGGTGCCGATGGAGCCGGGCGTGTTGAGGTTCGCCTGGTAGGTGCACTCGAAGTCGGCCACGGTGATCGGCGTACCGTCTTCCCAGACTGCATCGGGGTTGATCTCGTACGTGATCGTCATCGCGACATCGGCGCTCGGCGTGGTGTCGGCCGTCGTCGTCTCGGTGGTCGACTCCGTGGTGTCGGCTGTGGTGGTGGTGGTCTCGTCCGTCGAACTGTTGTCATCTGAACCGCAAGCTGCGGCGATGAGCGACAAGCTCACGGCGAGTGCGGCGACGGTTGCGCCGCGCCTCGAAATCCTCACGTGATGTCCTCCTGGTGGTTCGGAGGGAGGTGATAACCGGCCGAAGGAACCGCCCGGCAAACGCCAGCGTTCGACTCCGGTCGAACGTCCAAGCCGTCCTCCCCGATCGGCATGAACGGCGCGACGCTATCACCGGATGTTCACGCGGGGTAGGCACTCCGTTTCCGGAGGATGACGTGTTCGCGTGGTCAGCGGCCCAGTTGCACGATGCGAGCGAACTCGGCCGGGTCGAGACTCGCCCCACCAACGAGCGCGCCATCGACGTCCGGCCCCGCCATCAGCTCGGCGATGGTGCCTGCCTTCACCGAGCCGCCGTACTGGATGCGCACGACGTCGGCCGCGGCTGCGCCGGCGATCTCGCCCACCACGCCACGGATCGACGCACACACCTGCTGTGCGTCGTCGGCCGTCGCATTCCGTCCGGTGCCGATCGCCCAGATCGGTTCGTAGGCGATGACCAGGCCTGCAATCTGTTCGGGTGATCGTCCGGCGAGCGCCGCACGCACCTGGCCGAGCACCTTGGCCTCGGTCTCCCCTGCTTCGCGCTCGGCGAGCGTCTCGCCGACGCACACGATCGGCGTCATCCCGAGACGCTGGATGGCCGACACCTTCTGCGCCACCATCTCGTCGGTCTCACCAAACAGTTCCCGTCGTTCGCTGTGTCCGACGATGACGTAGCGCACGCCCAACTTGGCCAGGAACGCCGGGGAGATCTCGCCGGTGAAGGCACCGTTGTCCTCCCAGTGGCAGTGCTGGGCACCGAGCGCGAACGGCAACTTGTCGGCGTCGATCACCGTCTGCACACTGCGAATGTCGGTGAACGGCGGGTGGACGCTCACCTCCACCTGCTCGACGTCATCCTTCGTGACCAGGTACGCGAGCTTCTGCACGGTCTGGATGGCCTCGAAGTGGTTGAGGTTCATCTTCCAGTTGCCCGAGATGAGCGGTCGGCGGGTGGTCGGTCGGTCAGCCATGAGCATTGGGAGCCTGTCGGAGGGCCTCGAGACCGGGCAGGTCACCGAGTTCGAGGAGTTCGAGTGACGCACCGCCACCGGTGGAGACGTGGTCGACCTCATCGTCGAGACGGAACTGTGCGAGCGCCGCAGCGGAATCGCCGCCACCCACCACAGTGAACGCTTTGGTATCGGCCATCGCCTGGGCGACGGTGCGTGTGCCCGCAGCGAACCGGTCGTCTTCGAACAT
>JBMOFX010000268.1:0-3824 GCA_049318665.1 Ilumatobacteraceae bacterium
GGCTCCGGCCAAGAAGGCTGCACCGGCGAAGAAGGCCGCTCCGGCCAAGAAGGCTGCTGCGAAGAAGGCTCCGGCCAAGAAGGCTGCACCGGCGAAGAAGGCCGCTCCGGCCAAGAAGGCTCCGGCCAAGAAGGCCCCGGCCAAGAAGGCCCCCGCCAAGAAGACTGCTGCCAAGAAGAAGTGATCCGTTCCGGCAACAGCCGGATGGTTTCGTGACGAGGGGCCTTCGGGCCCCTCGTTCGCGTTTCGGGTTCGGTTGGGCTGTCATGATGCGACGATGCAGCAGATCTGTGACGACCTCGACGCCGAACTCGCGTCCCTCGACGCGCTGGTGGCGTCGCTCGATGAAGCCGAGTGGGACACCCCGACACCTGCGGTGGGATGGTCCGTGCGCGACCAGATCAGTCATCTCTGGTTCTTCGATCAGCGCGCGCTGCTCGCGCTCACCGATGTCGAGGGCTTCGAGCGCGACCGCGAGGTATTGCTTGCGGGCGGTGGCACCGATGCGTCGATCGAACCCGGACGCTCGATCTCCGGTGCCGAGCTCCTCGCTCGCTGGCGCGACGATCGCTCACGACTGGTCGACGTGGCGCGAGAGGTTGACGCATCGGTGCGCGTGCCGTGGTACGGGCCGGCGATGGGAGCCCGCTCGTTCATCACGGCACGGCTGATGGAGGCGTGGGCGCACGGACAGGACGTGGTCGACGCGCTTGGTGCGACCCGTGAACCGACGGAGCGTCTGCGTCATGTCGCGCACATCGGTGTCCGCGCTCGCCCGTTCAGCTACGCGGTGCGTGGCATGTCCGTGCCCGACGCCGACATCTCGGTCGCGCTCACCACCCCGAACGGGGACACGGCAACGTGGGGCGCCCCCGATCTGCCCGATCGCGTTCGTGGGCCACTGCTCGACTTCTGTCTCGTCGTCACGCAGCGTCGCCATGTGAACGACACGGCGCTGGAGGTCGACGGCGACGCGGCACTCGAGTGGATCGGCATCGCGCAAGCATTCGCTGGCACGCCTGGCGAAGGCCGACAGCCCGGCCAATTCGACGACAAGCGCTGACGTTGCCCGAGGGCTACAGGTCGTTGATCAGCCTGAACACTTCAGCTGCGGCCAGTCCGTGTGCTTCACCGAGCCCGATCAGCCGGTTGCGGATCCGAGTTCGAAACGCCGCCAACGCGTCATCATCGGTTGCGTGCATCGTGCTCTCGAACTGCGACTCATGTGCTTCGAGCGCGTGCAGCTTCACGTCGATCCAGAGGTGCACGTCTTCGACGTGGTTCGGTTCGTCGGCCTCCCACAGGAGCAGCGCGGCCGGTCGATGATGCGCGATCTCGTGCTCGCGGAAGAAATGCGGGTCACGCGCTGCCACCATTGCGTCGCACGCGAGCAACCCGGCGTGGCGATGGTCGGGGTGCAGTCGATAGGGCTTCCACGGGTCGTGGCCGAGCACGACCTGCGGGCGCAGCTCGCGGATCACGCGCGCGACGCGGCTGCGCAGCTCGAGCGTGCTCTCCAACTCGCCGTCGACCTGCTCGAGGAAAACGACCTCGCCGGCTGACGATCCCGACAGTCGGCGGGCCGCCTCACGCTGTTCCGATTGGCGGCGCGTGACGAGCGCGGCCGTGTCGGCATCCACATCCCAGGTGCCCTTCGAGCCGTCGGTGCAGACGAGGTGATGCACGATGCATCCCGCGGCTGCCCACTTCGCCAACGTGGCGCCGGCACCGAACTCGACGTCGTCGGGGTGCGCGCCGATCGCCAACGCCGAGGTGGGCACCGTGAGGTTCGTCGACCAGGCGACGTTCAGCGCGTCGAAGGGAACGGGTTGGCCGGGTTCGTTGGCAGCCATGTGGGCAGCACCTCATGAATGAGTGGACGGACGAGTGGGTGGAGGAGATCGGTGGGGTGATCGATGTCGAGAGCAAGGCGTGGGTCACGGATCACCTCGACCGCCGAGCCCGACGTCATCGCCGCGGAGAGGTGGCGCGTGAACGAGCCCGGTCCATACGCAGCAGGTACCGGCGTGGCAACCGGGAACGACATCAGGTTGGTGCCGTCCGAGCGCCGATCGGGTACGAGCGTCACCGTGCCCTGCCGCGAGAACGCTGCGAGCGGCGATGGGATCGGCAGGTCGGCGTGCACCACGATGACGTGGTCGTGTCCGAGCGCTGACATCTCTGCGACACCGTGATCGACCGCACCGTTCAATCCCAGCTGCTCGGCCCAGATCACCTGCGCGCCTCGGGCGGTCACCCAGCTGGCGACCTCCTCGTCGTCGCACACCACGTAGGTGGGCAACTCGCTCGCCGCGTCGAGCACGCGCGCGGTGGTCCAGCGCACGAGGGTCTGGCGCTCGGCCGACGTGAGCGCGCTGGCCAAGCGGGCTTTGGCGGCCCCGAACGCCTTCACGGGCAGCAGCACGGCGGCGTTCACGCGGTCATCGTAGGCAGCCACTCGCTGGTCGCCGCAGGACGACGGATACCGTGGGCGCCGATGACCGAACGCACGATCACCACCGACCACGCGCGCGCCGACGCACGTCCGAGCAACACCGTCGGTGTGTTGGGAGGTGTGTGGCGCGGCGATGTGTCGCCGTGGGGGTCGATCACCGAGTGGGACGGCGGTCGCACCCTCGACTGGTATGTCGCAGCCGACGATCGCTGGCACATTCCGGCCGACGAAGCGACGGTGCGCCAGTCGTGTCTCGACGGTGCGCCGGTGGTCGAGACTCGGCTGCGCATCCCACAGGGCGATGCAGTGCAGCGCGTGTACGCCGTCGCGGATCAGGGTGGGATCACCGTCATCGAGGTCGAGAACGACTCGCCGATGCCGATCGCCGTGGCGTTCTCCGGCATCGCGGTGCTCACGCAGCGCTCGGTGAGTGAGCAGCCACCGCAGGGCATCGATCTTCCGGCCGGGTCGATCGTCGTGCCCGTGGGCCATCGGAGCACGGCGACGGTGGCGATCCGCCACGACGGTGCCGTCACCGGCACGCTGCCGACGGGCCTCGCATCGGCGCTGCAGGTGGCGCGTGGATGGACGACGCTCGTGGAGCGCGCGAGCCGACTCCTGCTCCCCGACACGACGCTTGCCGAGCGAGTGGTGCACGCACGGTGTCAGCTGGCGCTCGATGGGCCGGCCGACGCGATCGAGACGCCCATCGAGTTCCTGCTCGGTGTCGGTCAGTTGGTCCGTATGGGCAGCATCGCCGCCGACTGGATGCCCGAGGTTGCCGATGCGGTCACCGCGCTGCCGCGTCATCGGTCCGACCCGTTCCTCGCGACAGCGCTCGACGCGGCCGAAGGCGTGTGCGTCGCGGCGAAGGAGGACCGCGCGCTCCGTGATCTCGCGAAGGTGCGCGCCAAGCTCACACCGAGCGCCGACGTGCCTGCCCGTCCGGAGGGCGGCGTGCGACTGATCACGTGGGCCGAGCGGACGATCGCATCCGGTGGTTCCCTGCTGCCCAACGGGTTGCCAACCGACTGGCTGGGCGCTCCGCTGGAGGTGTACCAGGTGCCGACCGGGCCCGATTCCGCGGTGTCGTTTGCCTTGCGCTGGCATGGCGAGCGTCCGGCCGTGCTGTGGGAAGCGAGCGGCACACCGCGCACCCTCAGCGCACCCGTGTTGGCGCCGTCGTGGTCGACGAATGAGGCAACGGGTGACGCGTTGTGGCCCGTGCCGCCGAACGCGGTGACAATGCCACCGCTCGACGAGGACATCTCCTTCGGCTGATGTGCGACACGCTCGTCGCGCTCGGCTCGGCCACGGAGTCGGGTGTCACGCTCTTCGCGAAGAACAGCGACCGGCCGCCCGACGAGCG
>JBMOFX010000269.1:0-3816 GCA_049318665.1 Ilumatobacteraceae bacterium
TGATGGTGGGTGCGCCGAACTTCTTGTCGAGGACGACGTTGCGGCCCTTCGGCCCAAGCGTGACCTTGACGGTGTCGGCGAGCTTGTTGACGCCCGCTTCGAGGGCGCGACGAGCTTCGTCGTCGAACTTGAGTTGCTTGGCCATCAGTGGATCACTTCTCCACGATCGCGAGCACGTCACGGCTGGTGAGGATCAGGTAGTCCTGACCTTCGACCGTGACCTCGGTGCCGCCGTACTTCGAGTAGAGGACGGTGTCGCCGACCTTCACATCGAGTGCGGCGTGGGTGCCGGTGGTGTCGCTCCAGCGGCCGGGGCCGACGGCGATGACGGAACCCTGCTGGGGCTTCTCCTTGGCGGTGTCGGGGATCACGAGACCCGAGGCAGTGGTCTGCTCGGCCTCGTTGGGCTTCACGACGATGCGATCGTCAAGCGGCTTGAGTGACATGGTGCAGGCCTCCATTGGCAGTACACGTGGTTGGACTGGCGACGAGTCGGTTAGCACTCGACCCGTTCGAGTGCCAAGGCTAGGGGACCGACCCCGCCGTTAGCAACCGCGACATGAGAGTGCTAACGATCATCGAAGTGGGAGACTCCCGATGTGCAGCGGCGACCCGACTCCGACGAGACGGTCGTACCGCCAACCGTACGGATCGTGTTGGAACCCTGATGCGCCCACGCGACGACGAGGTGTCGGTCGGGATCGAGTTCGTGGCGCCCGACGCCAGCGCGTTCGGTGACAGCCAGCAGGCCGACTTCGTGGGCTTCGATGGCGCGTCCGACGCCGAGTTCGGCGACGGCCCGCGGGTGCCGCGCAAAGTGAGCGCCCTCGCGGGGATGCTGGTGCTCGGGCTGATTGCCGTCGGCATCGTGGCCGCCGCGCAGGGCGGCGACGAGTCGTCGTCGCCAACCACCACGACGTCCCCGAAGCCCGCCTCGACGACGGTGTCGACGCTGCCCTCGAACGTGATGCCGGTCGGCGAGCCCGGCTACATCATCGACTCGCCCGAGTGGAAACTCCTGACCGGGGGGCCGATCGACGATCTTTCTCCGGTGACGCGCCCACTCGACGTGTTCACACTCGACGGATCACCATCGTCTGATCAGTGGGTGGTGGTCGGCCTGAGCGACCCGTGGACCGGAGAGCTGAGAGAGGGAGCCATTCGTTTCGCGATCGGTGACCGGGTCGGCATCGTCTCGGACGACGCGGACGGCGCCACCCACATCACCCTGCCCGACATCTCTGCACGTGCGGACGGGCCGAGGTTGATCGACATCCGCGCGTCGTCGACGGTGCCGTTCGACGAGCTCGTGGAGTTGGCGGCCGCTGTCACGACCGACGGCAGCGACACGCAGTCCGGCCTGGCCTACGGATCGACGCTGCCCCGAGCGCTCGCGGAGATGACGCTCGCGTGGAGCGGCAAGATCGCAGACGGGGACGTCGGCCCCTTCGGTACCGCAGAAGCCATTGCGGTCTGCACCCGAAACGACAGCTCCGAGGTGTACGCGGTGCGCTCTCGAGTCGAAAGGTCGCTCGTGCCGTACGCCGACCTCCTCCTCTCACGCGCACCCGACGTGGACGGCGTGCTCGTCGACGGCGTGTACATGGTGAGTGGCGGGCTGTTCGCCGCGAACGTGCAGGCGAGCGGCACCGCCGTGGCCGTGCTCTACTCGCCCGGCGGACTTGGGCCGTCCGAGCTTCGCGCGCTGGCCGGAACGATGCGGCTTGCGACTGCGGACGAATGGCGCGCGGTGCAGGCGGGACGGGATGGTCAGGGTAGCCAGGAGGGCAGCGAGGCGTACCCGCCGATGGTGCTTCAGTCGGGCAGGCTCATCCTCGACGACGTGGATGTCACCTGGTACTCCCAGATCAGCACAGAGTCGATGTACATCTCCACCGACGATCGGGGCTGGAACGGCACGTTCCGGCTCCACGACGGCATCGAGGTGCGCCGCTTCTCCGCCACGGATGTCTCGGTCATCCTCATCACGGCGTACTGGCCGAGCACGGCACGCAGCGCCACCGTCACGATCGACGGCGCCGCACCGGTCGAGGTGACCCTCGAGCAAATGGGCGATGAGCCGGTGTGGGCCGCGCTCGTGCCATACACCGAGCTCGCCGACGCAACGGTCGATCTGCGCGACGCAGACGGGCAGTCGCTCGGTCAGGTGCGCGTGGGCGGATGAGCGCTCGCGACCGAGACTCGCTCGACATCGAGTTCGTGTCACCCGACGCGTCGGCGTTCGGCGACTCGGGCGGTGACGGGTTCGTCGGCTCGGACCTCGGGAGCGACGCACCCTTCGGCGATGGACCGCGCTCGTCGCGCCTCACCGTGATCGCCGGCGTGATGGTGGTCGGCCTGATCGCGGTGGGCGTGATCGCCTCGAGCCCATGGAACGGCGACGATGCTGCCCCCACCCCGACCACCGAGGTGGCCCCTGGGCCGGTCATCAACGTGCCGGCGCCCTCGACGACCGATCTGCTCGAGGGCGTGCCCGATCAACCGGTCGGCTGGGTGCTCGATCCTCCACCCGAGGGCTTCCAACTGTCGTCGGCACAATCAATACCGGTGCCGTTCGGAGAACAACTTCCCGCCGAAGTGTGGGGAGAGCCTGGCGGGTCACCGAACGACCGATGGATAACGGTGCAGATGGTCCGCAACGACGGGGGACGATCGCTGCGACGCAACGGCGAGCGGATCGATCTCGGTGTGCGCCGGGCGGTCGTCGACACGTCTGACGACGGCATCACCACCGTGGAGGTGGGCACACTCGACGGGAGCGAGCCGCTGCAGGTCGTCGTGCGCGGGCACACCGTCACACCCGATCTGCTGGTCGAGCTCGCAGAACGCGCAGCCGCCACCGGGGGCCTCGCCTCGCAGATCGGCTACGGCGACGACGCCACCCCACCGGCCGCGTTCATCGGGCTCACCCGACTGTGGTCGGGCCGAATGCTTCCCGACGACGGCGGCAGCATCGGGCCCGCCGTCGCAAGCACCTCGTACTACGACCCGGCGACAGGACGGGGGCTCACCATCGACCTGGTCATCCCCGACCGCTCCCTCGCGCCGTACCTTCGGCTGTTCGGCACCGACATCGTCGGAGACACGATGGCCGCCGTCGATCTCGGTCTCGGTCTGGGGCTCGGCACGACTCCCACCATCGTCGGGTTCGGGAGCGACCAGGGTGTGGCAAATGTACGCGCCACGTGGGTCGGCGCTGAGCAGTCAGTCACGTTCACGGGCTACGGCACGGGCGTCGACGTCGTGATCGAGGCCGCGCTCAGGGCACAGCTCGCCGACGACAGCATCTGGATTCGGGCGCTCAGGCAAACCAACGCCGGCATCTCGTTCAACGAAGGTCGACCATCACCATCGGTGTACGTCACGGGCACGCTCACGAGTGGCCGTGAATGGTCGGGGTCGCTCGCCGACACCTACGTCGTCGTCAGCGCTGCCATCAACCCGGGCCAGGGCACGGGCGGTGGGTCGCCGATCGACATTCCCGATCGTCCTGCGCTCCAACGCTTCGCCAACCCATTCATGACCGTCGTCGCCGCGACCGCGCCGTGGCCGAGCATCGCAACGACCTTACGGGTCACCGTGCAGGGGCAGCCGCCCGTCGAGATGCCGCTGCGTCAACTCAACGACTCGCCGATCGGCGGGACGATCGTCGTCTACGACGACCTGCTCCCCGCCACCGCCGAGCTGCTCGACGCGTCCGGCGCGGTGATCGCCACGGGCTGACCGAGGGTTTCGGTGCACCCGTCGCGACACCAACGACTCGGGTGTGCGCCAGCGACTCGATCGGTCGCCAGG
>JBMOFX010000270.1:0-3803 GCA_049318665.1 Ilumatobacteraceae bacterium
CGGAGCGGTGGTGGTCGGCGTGGTGGGTGTCGGCGTGGTGCCCGGACCGGGAGGCCCGCTGAAGAGACGCAAGTCCTCGAACGATCCTCCGAGCACGGTAGAGCCGCCACCACCCATCCAGCCGTCGAGGATCGACCCGTAGATCGAACGGAAGTCGACCTGGGCGAGTTGACGGCCATGGGAGTCCAAGGTCGTGAGCGAGGGCATCGATCCATAGAGGCCACCGTTCACCTTCGATCCGATCAGGAACATCGGGTTGGTCGTGCCGTGATCGGTCCCGAGACTGCCGTTCACGCCAATCGTCCGGCCGAACTCCGTCAGCACCACCACGGTCACCTGCGGCCGCCGTCCTGGCGCGAGTTCGGCGAAGAAGGCAGCGAGTCCCCGGTCGAGATCCGTCAGCTTCGCGGTCAGGCCTGGTGCTTGATTCACGTGATGGTCGAGGCCGCTGGTCGACACGTCGATCACCCGCAGACCGAGGTTCGCGTTGATCAGCCGCGCCGCAACAGTGAGTTGGCGGGTCAGCTCGTCACCCGCTGGTGCGGCGGCGCCCGTAAACGTGGGAGCCACCAGCGATGCGACCTCGAGTTGGGACTTCATCGTTGCCGTGAACGCGTCGTGCCAGCCACCGCGACCCGCGTTCGCCGCCAGCCGCTTGATGCCGTCGTACAGGCGCAGATCGGCCGGAACCGAGCTGGCGCCGAAGTTGTTGCCGTCGATCGGAATGGTGACGCCCTTGCGGTTCGCGCCGACGAGGTGCATCGGCAGCAGCGTGTTCAAACCGGCGGCCGCGAGGTCGGCGCTCGTCGCGCTGAGGCCGTCCAGCCAGCGGCCCAGCCACCCGCTCTCCTGGAGCGGGTTTCCGATCGAGCCGCGCATCCAGATCTTCATCGAGTCGAAGTGCGACAGGTTCGGGTTCGCGTAGCCGACGCCTTGGACGACGGCGACCTGACCGCTGTCGTACAGCGACTTCAACGTCGTGAGCTGCGGCGCCCAACCGATCGCATTGTTGATCTGCAGCACCTGTTCCGGTGCGATTGCGAGTCCGGGACGCCGACCGTAGTAGGTGCTGTTCGTGTACGGCACGACGACGTTGAGCCCGTCGTACCCGCCGTACATCGTCACCGTGACGATGATCCCCTCCGAGGTTGTCAGAGGCGCTGCCCACGCGCTCGGGACGCCACCGAACAACTCCGTCGACGCCACCGCACCGATGGCACCGGCACCCACGGCCGTGAGGAACTTCCGGCGCGTCCATCCGTTCGGACCGGGACGCTCGAGGTCCGGATCGGGCTGCGAGAGCGCGGCGACCATGTCCTCGGTTTCGAGATCGGACTCGTGCCTCATGGAACGTTCATCTCCCCGGTGAGCATCATCGTGATGAGGAGGTTCCCCACGGCCAGACGTTTGTTCCAGCCGACCGCGGCGAGGTCGCTTGAGAAGCTGTCGATGATCGCGGAGCGCGAGGTGGGTGCCAGCACCACGCCGAAGAACGCGGCGACGTTGTCGACGGCGAGGGCGGGGCTCATGGTTTCGAGATAACCGAAGCCGCCGCTGAAGAGCAGCTCGTTCGCAACTTGCTGGGCGAGCTTGGCTCGAGCGCTCAGCATCCCGGTGGTGAGGTAGTAGCCGTTGCTCTTCCAGCCCGCCACGTTCGGAGGGTTGAACAACCGTTGGCCCATGTCCAGCCCACGGTCCATGATCCCGGCGCGCGCGGCCGTGAAGCCCGTGTGGGCGAGCAGCGCAACCGACCACTCCACCGGCGAACGAACCAAGCCTTGCTTCGCCTTGGTCGAATAGAACTCGGGTCGGAGCAGGATCGCCTTCACGAGCGGACGGATCTCGAGGTCGGTCGCAACGAATCCCGTGGCCAGTTCGTCGATGATGGCTTGCTCCGGGTCTGGGTAGGCAAGGAACTCCCAGAGCTTGCGAGCCATGAATCGCGCGGCAATCGCTTGCTTCGGCTTGTTGTCGCGAAGGATCTCGTCGATGATCTCGGGTCCATCCCAGTTCTTCGTGGTGCCGAAGAAGGTCTTGTTGCCGGTGTCGTGTTGCGTGGCATCGAATCGATACGTCTTCGTCTCGAAGTCGAGGGTGTGGCCCGTCCACGCCCGGGCTGCGGCGACCACGTCTGACTGCGAGTAGTTGCCGACCCCGAGGGTGAACAGCTCCATCAGCTCCCGAGCGAAGTTCTCGTTCGGGTTGCCCTTCATGTTCTTGTCATTCGAGAGATAGGCGAGCATGACCGGCTCGATCGACATCGCTTGGGTGAAGGCTCGAAAGTTGCCCACCGCCATCCGCCGGTAGAGGCCGATCTGCTGCAGGGTGAAGTCGGGGCGCTCCATGGCGCCGTAATCGCTCACGAAGTGGCCATGCCAGAACAGCGTGAGCTTCTCCTGGAACGGCCGAGCGGCGGTTGCCATCGTGTCGAGCCACCAGTTGTGCATCGCAACGAGCTGACCGTAACGGTCCTGTTGCAGGACGGTCATCCACGCAGGGGGCGAGGTGGTGTTCCGACTGAAGTCGAGCACGTCCTCGACCGCTTGCTCGAGCGTCATGGGCTGCAGGGCAGCTACCCGGCTCGCCCTCGCCACGAACTCCGTACGGCGGAGCAAGTGGATGATGTCATTCGTATCCGCCACCCTCGCACCCCCTCTGGTCGTCGTGCACCAGAGTCATCGGCGGTGTTCGAGGTCGACTCAACGCCTGCCGCGGATCGAACTCTCAAGAGTTCGACAAGATGCGCACCGCTGGTCGGAGTTGGTGCCGAGTTTGCTGGGGAGAGGTCCGGTGTCGTGGGTGCCCGCCCTGGATTCGACGTTCGCCTCTACGCGCGGCCGTCGCTTCGAGTTACGGTGCCCGCATGCGCATTGCTTCTGTAGTCCTCGGCCTCGTCTTGACGGTCGCCGTCGTTCCTGCGGCCGTGTCCGCGAGTGACGTGACCGGCCAGGTGGTCGTCGGGCAAGTCGCAACTGTCGACAAGTCGCAATACACGCCGGGTGAGAACATGACGCTCACCGGCAGCGGCTTTTCTGCGTTCGTTCCCGTTAGTGCCACGATCGTTCCGTCGGCGCCCGGCTTCCCGAAGACGGGCACCACCAACGGCTCCGGCGTCGTGTCGTGGACCTTCCCGGCGCCTCCGGTCGGCGACTACACGGTCACCATCACCCAGACCGGATTCGTGGAGACGTCGATCTCGGCAGTTCTCCCATCGGCCTCGACCGGCTTCAAGGTCGTGCCGCTGGCGACCACCACTACGACGATGCCTCCGACCACCACCACGGTGCCTGTCACCACCACCACGATCGTCGGTGGCGGCGGTCCGATTCCGACCACGGTGCCGGCGACGACCGTTCCCGCAACCACGTCGACGACGGTGGTCGGCTCGGCTGGGGCGCTTCCGGCCACCGGCTCGCCGGTCTCCGGCACGGTTCGTGCCGCGACCGTCGCGGTGTTCGCTGGCATCGGCCTCGTGATGGTGAGCACGCGCCGCCGCCGCAGCGCTTCGCAGCCCGGCTGAGTCGTCGCCCCGAGTTACGGGGCAACCTTCATGTTCACGTCGGCCGGTGCTGGCCTTGATCCGCTGACCTGACCAGCCTGCGGCGCTCACATTGACGGTGCCGGCACGAACTCGGTCGCCCACCTGCGATCCACCGCTGACGCGACCGGCCTGCCGATCCATGACGCCGCTGAGGGATCGAATGCGGCGAAGGTTGATGGCCGCTCATGCGGTGACGAACGCAACGATGTCGGCGATGAGTTGTGCTCGGGGTGAGCTGGCTTGGAAGGTGATGGAGCCGGTT
>JBMOFX010000271.1:0-3796 GCA_049318665.1 Ilumatobacteraceae bacterium
GCGCAGAACCCGCACGAGCGATCGCAGCCCTCGGCGATCTTCACGTACGCCCACGGGCTGGTGCTCGCGGGGCGAGGCAGGTTGAGCAGATCGAGCGTGGGGATCGGCGCGGAGGTGACGGCGATCGAACGCTTCGTGGTCATCGTGACGGGCACACCGAAGCCGGCCACCTGATCGACCTCGGGCAACGCGTCGGCGAGCTCGTCGCCGTACCGCTCGGCCATGCACCCGGTCACCACCAGGCGAGCACCGTCCTTGCGCTGGTCGTCGAGCGCCAGGATCGTGTCGATCGACTCACGCCGCGCCTCGTCAATGAAGGCGCACGTGTTGACCACCACGAGGTCGGCCTCGCTCGCCTCCGACGTCGGTGTCATCCCGTCGGCGAGCAGCGTGCCGATCAGCTTGTCGCTGTCGACCTGGTTCTTCGGACAGCCCAACGTCTCGATGTAGAAGCGCTGGGCCATGGCTGGCCAGGCTACCGGCGACGACCGCTACAGGTAGTTGAGGCGCAGGCCCGGGTGCGGCCAGCGCATGTGCAACAGCTTCCCGGTGCCCGACGCCGTGATGTAGGCGTCGCGGTACTCGCCGCTGCCGTCGCGATCACCGAAGCAGATGTTCGTCGTGAGCAGGTCGCCCGTCGGCACGTGACTCGTCTCACCATCCGGCGAGATGACCGTGATGCCGCCGTTCACCAGCGTGGCCACGCAGACGTTGCCTGCGCCGTCGACGGCCAACGAGTCGAGGAGTTGGTAGCCGGGGAGACCGGCGAGCACACCCGGATCCATCGGCATCGACGGCGCCAGCACACCCGGCGACTCGATGGTGCGTTGGAACACGCGGCCGCTGTGTGTCTCGGCCCAGTAGAGGATCGTGCCATCGGGCGACAGGCCGATGCCGTTCGGACCCTCGACCGGATGGACCACCTCGGCGATGTGGCTGCCATCGGCCTTCGCGTAGTAGATGCTCGTGAGATCGCTGGTGCGGTTCACGGCGTCGCGGATGCCGTGGTCGGTGAACCAGAACCCGCCTGCGTCGTCGAAGACGAGATCGTTCGGAGCCCGCAGCGGGCGGCCGTCGCACTCGGTATAGAGATCGGTGACCGCACCCGTCGCAAGATCGACCTTCTGGATCCGACCACCGATGTAGCTCGCCGCGTCGAACGGCCCGGGCAAGAGCAACTCGCCGAGGTCGACCGGGGTGAAGCAGCCACCGTTGTTGCACAGATAGAGCGCACCATCGGGCCCGATGGCAGCGCCGTTCGGCGCGCCGACGATCTGCGCGACCGTCTCCTTCGTGCCGTCAGGCTGCACACGGGTGATTCGCGGTCCGAACATCTCCACGAGGATCACGCTGCCATCGGGCATCGCGATCGGCCCCTCGGGGAAGCGCAATCCGGTCGTGATCTCGGTCAGTTCAGACATACGCCGATCATGCCACGTCGGGCAACTACGCCGGAATGCGTGGGTGTGCGAGCAGGAACGAGACGATCGCAAAGCTGGCGTCGAGACCCTGATAGGCGGGCGCTGCCGCCGGACTCGACGGGGTGTGCCCCATCCACGAATGCGATGCACCCTGAACTTCGAGGAAGCGCACCTCGGTGCTCCCCGGGCAATCGCCCCAGGTGGACGTGACGAGATCGGGGTTCTCGACGTCGGCAGCGACGGTCGGCTCAGCAGCGCACCCGTTGGCCGCGGCAAAGGTTCGCACCGCCACGCGCGGCGACGTGAAGTCGACACCGGCGATGCTTGCTGCACCGCGTCCCCCGTCGATCGGGAGGCTGTCGTCTGCTGTGCCGTGAATGTGCAGGAGCGACACCGGCGTGGCCGGGGTGCAGGAGTCGATCTCCATCGTGCCCGACTGGTGGCCGATGGCGACGATCCGCCCGGAGAGCTCGCAGGCGAGCCGATAGCTGAGGATGCCGCCGTTGGAATGACCAGCCGCGAACACTCGGGCCCGGTCGACGGAGTACGCCGCTTCCAACTCATCAAGCAATTGATTCACGAAGGCGACGTCGTCGACGTTGTTGCGGGCCGCAGCCCCACAGCAGCGACCTCCATTCCAGGTTCGGTTGGTGGACTCGTCGTCGCCGCCGCCGATGCCGTCCGGGTAGACGACCAGGAACCCGTTGCTTTCGGCGAGCTCGTCGAACCCGGAGTTCCGCTCGAACTGTGCGCCCCACCCCGTCCCGCCGTGGAACGCGAGCAGCAGCGGCACTGGGCCGTCCGGGAGCACCGACGGGACGTACACGCCGTACGACCGGGTGCGGCCGTCGGCGGTGACGAGCGTGCTCGCAACGACGCCACCTGCGGCTGCGACACCGGGTTGCGCGATCACCGGCTGCGCGGGCGGCTCCGTCGTCGCCACCGACACGGATGTCTCGGGAGCGATCGTCGTCTCGACAGGCACCGTCGTCGTCTGGACAGACACCGTGGTTTGGACGGACACCGTGGTCTCGACAGGCACCGACGTCTGTGACGCACACGATCCGACCACTGCCGCCACCATCACAACGACCATGGCGCGGACAACGTTCACGATGTCATCCGCCTTGGAGGAGTTCGAGCTCCTCGACCGTCATCAGCACGGCACGAGCCTTCGAGCCCTCGCTCGGGCCGACCACCCCGCGCTGCTCGAGCAGATCCATCAGTCGGCCGGCACGAGCGAAGCCGACCTTGAGCTTGCGCTGCAGCATCGAGGTGGAGCCGAGCTGGCTGCGCACCACGAGCTCCATCGCCTGGCGGAGCAGCGTCTCGTCGTCGTCATCGTCGCCGCCCGAACCACCGAACATGCTCGACGTGCCGCTGGCGCCGTGGTCGTCGTCGCCCTCCACACCGCTCACGTAGGTGACGTCGGGTGCTTGGCGCCGCCAGTGCGCCACCACCTTGCGCACCTCTTCCTCGCTCACGAACGAGCCCTGGATGCGCTGGGCGACGTTGGAGCTACCGGGCAACAGGAGCATGTCGCCCTTGCCGACGAGCTTCTCGGCGCCAGGCTGGTCGAGGATGACACGGCTGTCGGTGAGCGACGACACAGCAAACGCCATGCGCGCCGGCACGTTGGCCTTGATGACACCGGTGATGACGTTGACGCTCGGGCGCTGCGTGGCGACGATGAGGTGGATGCCGACCGCTCGGGCCTTCTGCGCGATGCGGGTGATCGAATCCTCGACGTCGCGGGCCGCCACCATCATCAGGTCGTTGAGCTCGTCGACGACGACCACGATGTAGGGCATCCGCTCGAACTGCTTCGGCTGCCCGTCACCGTCGAGCACGGGCGCCGACTCGTCGCGCAGCTCGCCACGGTCGTACGCCGCGTTGAACCCGCCGATGTCGCGGAAGCCGACCTCGCTGAGGATGTCGTAGCGACGATCCATCTCTTTGCACGCCCACTGCAGTGCGTTCGCTGCCTTCTTCGGGTTGGTGACCGGCTGAGTGAGCAGGTGCGGCAAGCGGTTGTACTGACCCATCTCGACTTGCTTGGGGTCGATGAGGATCAGCTTCACCTGCTCGGGCGTGGTGCGCATCAGCAGCGACGTGATGATGCAGTTGATCCCGCTCGACTTACCGGCGCCCGTGGTGCCGGCGATGAGCAGGTGTGGCGTGGTGGCGAGGTTGAGGAACACCGACCGGCCCGCGATGTCTTTGCCGACCGCGACGTCGAGCGGATGCGTGGCGATCTTCGACTCGGGTGAGGTCATGATGTCGCCGAGCGCGACCAGTTGGCGGGTGTGGTTGGGCACCTCGACGCCGATCGCCGAGCGACCAGGAATGGGGGCGAGGATGCGCACGTCGACCGC
>JBMOFX010000272.1:0-3758 GCA_049318665.1 Ilumatobacteraceae bacterium
CCCGTGACGGCAGGATCGAGCAGGTGCTCGCCGGCCGCGACGCGGCGGATCGCGGCGAGCAGCTCGGCGCCTCTCACCTGCTTGAGCACGTAGCCCGACGCGCCCGCGATGATCGCCTCGAACAGCGCCTCGTCGTCGGAGTACGACGTGAGCATCAGGCACTTGACGTCGGGCAAGCGACTGCGGATCTCGCGGCAGAGTTCGACACCATTGCCGTCAGGAAGGCGGACGTCGAGGACTGCGACGTCGGGTCGGACGGCGAGCACCCGGGCCAGCGCTGTTTCCATCGAGTCGGCCTCGCCGACGACCTCGAGGTCACCCGCCGCGTCGATGAGCGCACGCACGCCGTTCCGGACGACCTCGTGGTCGTCCACGAGAAACACACGAACAACTCTGACCTCTGACATACCCGGACAGTCTGCCGCGTCGAGCCAAACACCAACAGGGACCTCCGACCCCTTCGGGCTGGGTCGACTACGTTGACAGGCGTGAACGCCGGACCGATCGCGAGTGACGGGATCGGGAGCGCAGCCTTTGCCACCTGGATCGACGAGCTCCCCGACGGCCTCCTCGTGTCCACACCGGACGGCACGATCATCGTCGCCAACCAACGGCTCGTTGCAATGTCCGGCTACTCGGTCGATGAGCTGATCGGCGGCAACGTCGACATCCTCGTTCCTCAGCTCCACCGAGCCAAGCACGCCGCGCGCCGTGCCGGGTTCGTCGAGGCGAACGTCGCCCGCCCGATGGGACCGGGTCTCCAGCTCTCGCTCCAACGACGCGACGGCACCGAACTGCCCGTCGACATCAGCCTGTCGCCACTGGCCGGGTCGCGCGAGCGGGGGGTCATCGCCATGGTTCGCGATGTCACCGAGCGTCTGCACGCCGAGGCAGCGCTACGCGCCACGAGCGAGCTGCTCAGCCTCGCCGACGAGCGCGAACGCATCGCTCGCGACCTCCACGACACGGTGTTGCAGCGGTTGTTCGGACTCGGCCTCGAGCTCCAGGCACTGGCCATCCGAACCGGCAAGCCCGAGCTCACCGATCGCGTGGAGGAAGCGGTCGACGAGATCGACCTGATCATCCGCGAAATTCGCACGGCCGTGTTCACGCTCGGGTCGGCGAGTCGTCAGGGTTCGCTCGGGCAGGCGCTCAGTGCGGTGACAGCACAGGCCACTCGAGTCCTCGGTTTCTCCCCGCGCGTTCGGTTGGCCGGGCCAGTGGAGACGGCGACGACGTCGGAGATCCGTACGGAACTGATCGCCAGCCTCCGGGAAGCGCTCAGCAACATCGCTCGTCATGCCGGCGCCACCGAGGTGGAGGTGGAACTCGATGCCGACGACCACTTGGTGATGCGCGTCCTCGACAACGGCCGGGGCGTACCGGCCGAGTTCGACACGGCGTCCGGCAACGGCCTGCGAAACATGACCGATCGGGCACGGCTCCTCGGTGGTGATTGCACCGTGATCGCACGCAGCGAACGCGGCACCGAGCTGCGTTGGTGGGTGCCCATCCCGCACTGACCGTCACGGCGACGGGACCTTGGTCCCGACTCGTCGTGCCGAGAGGCCCTGAGCCCACTCCCCGAACGTCCGCAAGATGTTGGGCATATGAGCAAAGCAGACCGGTCCCTCCTCGGTTGGGGGGCGTTCGTCGTTGCGATCGCCGCCCTGTGTCTCGCAGTCTTCGGGCTCCGCGACGACAATTCGGCGGCCTCCGCGGCTGGCTCCGGGTCCGGAGGTGGATCGGCGGCGACCACGGTGGACATTGAGTTGACCGAGTTCAAGATCTCGCCGGCGATGATCGAGCTGCCGACCGATGGGGGCACGCTCCGCATCACCAACAAGGGCGCGATGGTGCACAACTTGTCGATCCCGTCGCTTGGCCTCAAGACCCCCGACCTGCAGAGTGGTGAGAGTTACGACCTCGAGGTCGGCAAGGTGGCTGCGGGCACCTACGACGCGGTGTGCGAGATCCCCGGACACGCCGCGAGCGGCATGACCGCGATGGTGATGATCGGTGAGGGCAGCGGCAGCGCGACCGGCACCGGCGCGAGCTTCACCCCGATGGACTGGCAGGCGATGGACCGCATGATGCAAGACGTCGCGCTGGAGTTCCCGGCGAAGACCGCCGGTCATGGTGGCGATCTCCTCGAGCCGACCATCGCGGCCGACGGCACGAAGGTGTTCGACATCACCGCCCAGAACGTGAAGTGGGAGGTGTCGCCCGGCAAGTTCGTGGAAGCGATGGCCTACAACGGTGTCGTCCCGGCACCGACGATCAAACTGAACGTCGGCGACAAGATCCGGATCAACTTCAAGAACGAGATGACCGAATCGACCGACATCCACTTCCACGGCATTCGAGTGCCGTACACCATGGACGGTGTCGACCCGTACACGCAAGAAGCGGTTCCACCGGGTGGCACGTTCGTCTACGAGTTCACCGCACTCGAGCCAGCGGTCGGGATCTACCACTCACACCACAACGCACAGGAGCAGATTCCCAACGGTCTGTTCGGTGCCTTCCTGATCGGTGAGATGCCGATTCCCCAGTACCTGCAGGACAAGGGCTACACCCAGGTCGACAAGCGGGTGAACATGGTGCTCAACGACGCCGGCACGATCGGCCTCACGTTGAACGGGAAGAGCTTCCCCGCCACCGAGCCGTACACACTGCGGGTCGGCCAGGTGATGGAGGTGACCTACCTCAACGAGGGTCTCATGATCCACCCGATGCACCTCCACCAACCGACCGGTTGGGTGATCGCGAAGGACGGCGTCCCGCTCGACACCCCGACACCCGGCGACACGATCAGCATCGCACCCGGCGAGCGCTACACCGTGCTCTACAAGGCGACCGACGTCGGTGTGTGGGCGTGGCACTGCCACATCCTCAACCACGCTGAGGCCACGGACGGGATGTTCGGCATGGTCACCGCACTGATCGTCGAGCGGTGACCATGACGACGCAGCGGCTCGAGATCCCGCGATGGGAGTGCATCGATCTGCTCCGGTCGCAGCAGGTCGGCCGCCTCTGCATCATCGAGGACGACTTCCCGCTCGCACTGCCCGTCAACTACCGGGTGGCGGGTTCCGATCTCACGACGAGCATCGTGGTTCGCACCGCACCGAACACCGTGATCGGGCAGTACCACGGGAAGTCGTCGCTCGAGGTGGACGTCGTCGACACCACTCGACGCACTGCGTGGAGCGTCGTCGTGCGCGGCACGTTCCACCACGTCGCCGGCGAACACTCGCTGCCCGATCCCGAGCCGTGGCTCACGGTGGACCGGCACCACTGGATGGTCCTCGAGCCGCAGGCGATCAGCGGACGGCGGTTCCATGCCGTGCTCGGCGACGACGGCTACAGCGTCGACTGGGCGATCACGACCGGCTGAGCAGTCAGGTGCCGGTAGCGTGTCACCGACATTCGGGGCGTGGCGCAGCGGTAGCGCACCTGCTTTGGGAGCAGGGGGTCGGGAGTTCAAATCTCCCCGCCCCGACCATCAGCCGGGCGGTGGCGGGAGCGGCGCGTCCGGGGTGCGGTTGAGCTGCAGGGTCTGCAAGGCGATGAGGTCTTGGAACTGCTTCTCCATCCCCTGCGGTGAGCCGTCGAGGAAGAGCACGTTGCCGCGTCCGTTCTCGGCGACGTGTCGGAGTGCCTCGGTCCAGATCGAGAACAGGATCAACGCGGAGTCGATGTTGTTCTCCTCCATCTCGCGTGCCGCCTGCGTGAGACCGCGGGCGACCTCCTCG
>JBMOFX010000273.1:0-3727 GCA_049318665.1 Ilumatobacteraceae bacterium
CGCCGCCCCGACCACGACCATCGATCCGGGGACTGCGCTGCTCGCGGAATTGCAGGGCCACACCTGGGTGCTCACCGGTGCGTCCGGTGACGTCACCATCGGTTTGTTGCGTCCGTACCTCGAGTTCCTCGACTCGGGCACGAAGCTCACCAACGGCTTCGACGGCTGCAACGTGTTCGGTCAGCAGGGTGCTATCACCGACGGACGGCTCGCCATCACCGGCAGCACGAGTACGAAGATCGGCTGCGACGGGCTCACCTCGCTGCTGCCCGCCGATGGCGACCGGATCGCCACCAGCGTGGATGGCGCCGAACTCCTGCTGCTCACCCAGGCATCGAGCGCACCTCGCCTCACCTACCGTCGCATCGATCGCCTCGGCGCGTTACCGACCGACGTGACCGGCACGTGGTCGGTGGGCGGCGAGCGGCTGCAGATCCGCGACGACGGGACGATCACGTTCGGCGCATGCGTTGGGTCGTGGACGTTCGACACCGGCGTCGTCTCGTTCGACGGTGTCACCGCTCCGGCCGGATCCGCCTGTCTCGACAGCGCGGTGATGACCACCCTCGTCGGACCCGCGCTCACGCCGGCCGCCGCCACCGCCAGCTCGCTGTGGTTGCTCGACGACCCGCACGCCGTGCTCCTCGAGCGCGACGAATCGTCCATCGACCCCGACGGCATCACGCTCGGTATCGGCGCGGCGTTCGGCCTTCGACCGGGCGACATGGTCGACGTCGATGAAGAGATCGCACGAATCAGTGCGGCGTTCGCCACACCACGCCAACCGGATCTCGACACGGGCTGGTACGACGTCGCGGCCGACTCCTCCGGCGGTGGTCCAACGGGTGGCGCAGCGTGCACCGCTGGACGGAGCTTCCGGGTGGTCTGGTGGGGTGATGTCCGCCTCGCCTTCTGGCAGGAGGGTTCGCAAGGTCGCCTGTGGAACTGGTCGGTCGGTGATCGCGATGTCACGTGGTACGGACGGAGCGAGCCAAGGGATCAGCCCCAGGTGCCGCCCGTGGTGCTGGTGACGGAGACCGGTGTGGCCGTGGGCGTCGACGACACGAAGGTCGACCGCAGCGTGTTCGGACCGCCGGAGCCAGGCGACCAGGGCATCGACCTCTCGCGAATGATCGAGGCGCCTGCGTTCGGTGGTGACGTCACGATCGGCCAGCGCGACGGCATCGTCGTCGGCTTCGGCGCACAACTCACGTCCTGCTGAGCCGGGAACCAAACACCAACGAACGACGACCTCTTCGGTGACCTGTCGAGCACCGAAGGACCTCTCACCATGTCAGCAGACGACGCGAGCACGGACGACCTGACCACCGACGACGTGATCGAGACGCAACCCGTCGCCGACGGGTCGGCGGCGAGTCGGAGGTGGCGATCGATCTGGCGTATCCACTTCTACGCCGGCGCGTTCGCGATGCCGTTCATCGTGTTCATGGCGCTCACCGGCCTGGTCATCCTCTACACGCAGCCGCTCCAAGACGCCACCCAGGGTGACCTGCGCACGGTCGATCGCGGGGCCAGCGTGGTCTCCTACGACGAGCAGGCGCAGAACGTGGAAGCGGCCTACCCAGATTTCGCACTCACGTCCCTCACGCTCCCGGCCGACGCCACCCATTCGGCGATCTTCGGCTTGGACGACGGGACCGACTCCGGCTTGCAGGCGTTCGTCAACCCGTACACCGGGGAGGTGCTGGGCACCAAGGCGCCGGGCAGCGACGTGGTGGGGTTGGCCAACCGACTCCACGGCTACCTCAACAACGACGCGGTGACGATCTCGCTCCCGTCGGTCGGTGCGCTGTGGGACGACGAACCGGTGATGCGCGACTACGTCGTCGGTGACCTCCTGCTCGAGGTGTTCGGCGTGTGGACGCTCGTCCTCGTGATGTCAGGCCTCTACGTCTGGTGGCCCAGGCGATCCGCCAACGGGGGCAACGAGCGCAACGGTCGCAACCCGTTCAAGGTCCGCTGGTCGAAGAAGGGTCGGGCGCGCTGGCGCGACCTGCACGGGCTGTCGGGTGTGATCCTGTTCGGCCTGATCGCGTTCACGATCATCTCCGGTCTGGCGTGGAGCACCTACTGGGGACCGAACTTCACCGCGTTCGCCAACGCGGTCACGCCGAACAGCTGGACCGATGCACCGCCCAGCGTGCTCGGCGAGCGCGGCGACCTCGACCGCCTTGGCAACCAGATCCCGTGGAACACTGCCGACATCCCGATTCCGGCGAGCTACGCCACCGCCACCGACGGCACGTTGCCAGCACCGATCAGCCTCGACAGCGTGGTGGCGATCGCACGCGAGGAGGGCATGAAGCCGGGGTACACGATCAACTTCCCGGGCAACGTGGTCGACGAGACCACGGGCGACACGGTGTACGGCGCGTTCACGCTGTCCAACTCGTGGCCACGCAAGACCGGTGAGGCCCGCGACCTGTTCCTCGATCAGTTCTCGGGCAACACGCTCGCCGAGCAAACGGGGTATGGCTACGGCGCCATCTCGTACTCGCTCGACACGATGGTGAGCACCCACATGGGCACCCAGTTGGGTCTGTTCAGCCGGATCATGATGACCCTGCTGTGCGTGCTCGCGATCTGGTCGGTGATCAGTGCGAGCGTGATGTTCTGGAAGCGACGCCGGCCCGGAACCCTCGGCATTCCCCGCCGACCGGTCGACGTCCGCCTCGCGAAGCGGGTGTCGATCACCGCCGTCGTGATGGCGATCATCTTCCCGGTGTGGGGGCTGACCGCCGCGATCGTGCTCGCGTTCGACAAGTTCGTCATCCGTCGGACGAAGAAGCTGAGCGTCGCGTTCGGACAGAAGTGAGCCGACGGTTGGCTCAGGCTTCGGCGGCCGCGCTCGTCGCGCTGCTGCTCGCGTCGTGCGGAGGCGATGAGCCGAAGCGGGCGAGCGTCGTCACCGCATCGAACGGATGGGCGTCGATCACCATCGACGGCGAGCAACGGTCGTTCGTCTACGTGACTCTCACGTCGGACGCAGACGATCAGTTGACGTCGGCGTCGGTACCTGCAACGGTCGCCGGTCGTGCATCGATCGCCGAGGGGGTGAGCACGGGTGATCCCTCCGGCGGCCATCTCGGACACCTCGACGGCGACGGTGCGCCCGACCACACGCACGCCTCATCCGGCATCGCGATCGCAGCTGACGTCCCACTCACCCTCGAACCCGGCGCTGGCCGAATCGTGCTCGACGATCTCGTCGCCCCGCTCCGCGCCGGTGATCGCTTCGTCGTCACCCTCGGGTTCGACAGCGGCGCCACCGTCGGCACCGAAGTCGTCGTCGCCGCCAGCCGACCCACCGGCTAGCTGCTAGCCACCCCGCCGACGTCTGGTTGCAGAAACGAACGCGTCACCGCGCTTTTTGCAACCAGAGTGACTCCGGGAGGGGCGCACCTGACGTCGCTCACACCGATGGGGTGACGACAGGGCGTGGCCGGTGCGGGACCGGATAGCGGAGGTGGATCGCAAACGCCGCGCTGCTCACCGCGGCCCAGGCGCACCACAGTGACGCGAAGCCGTCGGTGTTCAGTCGGACGAGAACGACCACGGCGAGCAGGTTGATCACGCCGAATCGGGCGATGTCACGAACGCCCGACAGGATCAGCGAACCGCACGTCGCCGTGACGTAAAGCATCACCACGAGACGGCCGGCGTGGAGGTCCGTCGAACAGCCCAGGTAATGCGGCTCGAGCGTCGC
>JBMOFX010000274.1:0-3711 GCA_049318665.1 Ilumatobacteraceae bacterium
AGGTGGTGTAGTCGGCGTTGATGCGGACGTAGCCGTCGGTGAGGTCGCAGCCCCAGACGGTTGCTTCCGACTCACCGGCATTCAGGCTCACGTGGATGCGGACCTCGTCGCCGCGCATGTAGTCGCTGAGGTGTGCGAGCCCCTCCGCGTCGACTTGCGCCGGGTAGACCTCCTGGTCGCCGAAGCGGATCGTCACGCGGGACTGGTCGATCTCGTCGACCGTCGTCGACTTCCCAACTGCCATGGCCACTCGACCCCAGTTGGGATCAGCGCCGTGGACGGCGGTCTTCACCAGCGGTGAGTTGACGATCGCCTTCGCGACGCGCTCGGCCTGCGCCTCGTTGGCCGCAAGATCGACGTGCACCTCAAGCAGCGTGGTGGCGCCCTCGCCGTCACGCGCCACCTGCTTGGTGAGCGACAGCGCGACTTCGCGCAGTGCCACTTCGAGTTCGACGAGCGGCACGGGGCCGGCCGCACCGCTTGCCAGCACGATCGCCGTGTCGGACGTGGAGGTGTCGGTGTCGACCGAGACGCGGTTGAACGTGCGCGAGATCACTCGTCGAAAGATCGAGTCGAGGCTGCTGCCGTCGACCTCGGCGTCGGTGAACAGCAGCGTGATCAGCGTGGCCATATCGGGCTCGATCATCCCGACGCCCTTCGCGACACCGACCACCGTGGCAGCCCCTGCCTGAGCCCGCGCCGTCTTCATCACGGTGTCGGTGGTCATGATGCCGCGCGCGACATCGGTGGCTTCGGTACCGGTGAGCTGCTGGGGGAGCGCCGCGAGGCCGGCCCGCACCTGCTCCATCGGGTACTGGCGACCGATCACTCCGGTGGACGCGATGAGCACGTCGCCGGCACGGATGCCGAGCCGATCGGCGACACCGGCAACCACTTCTTCGGCGTTGGCGAGCCCGGCATCGCCGGTCGCCACGTTCGCGTTCTTGGAGATCACGACGACCGCCTGTGCCCGGTGGTCGCCGATGTGTCGCCGGCTCACGACCACGCTCGGACCGGCGAAACTGCTTCGAGTGAACAGCCCAGCCGCGCTGCATGGCCGATCGGCGCTCACGACGACGAAGTCGTCGCTGTCATCCTTGATGCCCACGTTGGCGACGTAGCAGTGGAACCCGGCGGGCAGCGGCAATGACTCGTGGTGGTCGCTCACGACGGAGCATCTTGCCCGACGAGGCCGGCGCGGACCTTGGTGAACGCCGAGCCGAGCGCGGCGACCTCCTCCGGCGTGAGCACATCGATGAAGAGTCGGCGCACACTGGCAACGTGGGTCGGTGCCGCACGCACGAGCAGTTCGTAGCCCGCGTCGGTGAGCACCGCCATCATCACGCGGCCATCGGCAGGTGACGGCTCTCTTGCGACCAACCCGTGACGCGCGAGCCCGTCGAGCCGACGGGTGAGGCCGCTCGGGGAAAGGCGGAGTTCGACGGCGAGGTCGCACATGCGAAGGCGCCGGTCGTCGTGTTCGCTCAGCCGAACGAGCACTTCGTAGTCGCCCATCGTGAGCCCGAACCCGGCGAGGTCGCCCTCGAGTTGCTGCTGCAGCGGAACAAGGGTGTCGACGTAGGTGCGCCACGCGATCATCTCGTTGCTGTCGAGCCATCGGATGTCGGATCTGCGAGGCATGCGGCAAGTCTACGCGAGGCGAGTGGATACTTGCGGGCGCAATGTTGCGCACGCAAGGAATGGAGCGTAGAGTTCTTTGCGTACGCAAAGAAGCGTGCGTGAATTCCTCGCCAAAGGAGCCCCATGTCCGACACCGCAAACCTCACCGGTCTCGCCGCCCTCACCCCAGGGACGTGGACGGTCGACCCGAGCCACTCCCACATCGGGTTCGTGGCCCGCCACCTCGTCGTGGCCAAGGTCCGAGGCTCGTTCGCCGCCTTCACCGGCACCCTCACCATCGCCGACCAGCCGCTCGCGTCGAAGGTGGAGGCCACCGTCGACGTGGCGTCCATCACCACCGGCGATGACGGCCGCGACGCTCACCTCAAGGGAGCCGACTTCTTCGACATCGAGCAGTTCCCCTCGTGGTCGCTCGTCAGCACTGCGATTCGCCCGGACGACGACGACTACGTGCTCGTGGCCGACCTCACGATCAAGGGCGTCACGAAGTCGGTCGAGTTCGAGCTCGAGTTCGAGGGCGTCGAGAAGGACCCGTGGGGCAACACCAAGGCCGGCTTCACCGCCGAGACCGAGATCAGCCGCAAGGACTTCGGCCTCGAGTGGAACGTCGTCCTCGAGACCGGCGGCGCGCTCGTCGGTGACAAGGTGAAGATCCAACTCGACATCGAGGCCGTGAAGGCCTGACGATGCCGTCGCCGCACGAAGGAGCATCGCCATGATCCGCCGACTCAATCACGCCGTGCTGTGGGTGCAGGACGCCCGTCGTTCGGCCGAGTTCTACACCGAGGTGCTCGGTTTCACCGTGGCCGCCTCGATGGGTGATCAGGCGTACTTCCTTCGTGCGGGCGGCAGCGACAACGACCACGATCTCGGGTTGTTCAGCGTGGGCGCTCTCCCCCCGGCGCCCACGCGCTCACCCGGGCTCTACCACCTCGCCTGGCAGGTGCCCACGATCGACGAGCTCGCGCTGGTTCGCCAGCGACTCGCCGACGCCGGCGCACTGGTGGGGGAGAGCGACCACGGGGTGAGCAAGAGCCTCTACGCGACGGACCCGGACGGCATCGAGTTCGAAGTGATGTGGGCTGTGCCACGTGCCTCGTGGCCGAGCGAACTGTTCACCGGTCGTCTCGACCTCGACGCCGAGCTCGCTTGCTGGACTGCGGTCGACACCGCGGACCAGTGATCGCCGCGTCAGCGGTCACGCTGAGGGCCGTGCCGGATGCAGCAGTCAGCGCGAGGCTGTCGATGCTCACCTGATCGGTAGAAGCGATCTTCTCGGTCATGCCCGAGTTGAGGACGAGAAGGTTGTTGGTCTGCGTAGCCATGAGGTCACCTGTGGTTAGAGGACGAGAACTTTGAGCAGTTTCCCTCAAGGTACGCGTCCGGCCCCGCGAAGAGAAGTAGACTTCTGCGAGGCTGTGCCATGGTCTTGACGCCCTGTAGGGGCGCTACAGAAGGCGAGCAACGGGCATCAGCGCCAGGATCACAAATCCCGTGCTCGAGCCTGCCGACGTCGAGACTAGAATCCCGACCTTCACTATGCTTTGACCCGACATGGATGGCGGGGTGAGTGTGGAACGTCCTGACACATTAGGACTAACGTAGACAGGTCTGCCGATGTCAGCCAGCGTGAGCGGTTCTTGAAACAGGAGGGGTAAGGTACCGTTGGTCACAACCGGCACGGAAGCGCCAGCGGCAGCAGAACTTCCCGCTACACCCACTGCCAACGGTTCAGAGTTGAGCGCACGAGCACGGAGGACTGTGCCGGGATTGTTTCCTGACACATCCATGCTCATTAGTTCGCCCGCAATGACATTCTCTCCTGCCTCTGCTGTAAATCGCAAGTCATTTGCGCTGGGTTGAGGCCCGGGCCCGCCCCCGCCAGGTATGTTGACGGTGACCGTCCCACCAGATGCAGTGGCGGAGACCCCTTCGCCCGTGAAGTTGAGAATGCCAGCAAAGCCGACATTTACACCCTCATCCTGCGCGGTCACACCTGTGAGGCTGTACCCTGACGGCATTATGACGCTCCCGCTGGGACACTAGGGCGCGAGGGCCGCCCTGTCTACT
>JBMOFX010000275.1:0-3710 GCA_049318665.1 Ilumatobacteraceae bacterium
TCATGGCTGGTCAGCGCTGATCGCTCGCATCACATGACCGCACAGCACTCACCATTCCTGATGCTGGGCGGAATCGTGCCCTGCCCCGGCGGTTGGCTCGTGATGCCGGCGCGGCTCGCCAATGCCACGGTGATCATGGAACCGTCGGTGGTACTGCCGACCCTCACCGAAGTGCTCGACTACAAGCCGACGTTCGAGGCCGCGGCGATTCACGCGCCAATCGGTCTGCACGACTCGCCGGTCGAGCCGTATCGGCCGTGCGATGCCGAAGCCCGCAAGATCGTCGGCTGGCCGCGTCTGGTCGCCATCCGGCCCGTGCCGTCGCGCGCGGCACTTCGAGCCGAGTCGCTCGAGGCTGCACGGGCTCTGGAGCCGTGGCTCACCAAAGACGACCTGCGCTGGTTCCGTTGGTGGCGTGAGGCCGAGGTGGCCTTTCAGCCGTTCCACCAACGCACCTGGTTCGCGTCACATCCCGAGTTGAGCTTCTTCATGATGAACGGTGACGAGCAGCTCACGAGTTCGCCGTACTCCGCGGACGGGCATGCGCAACGCCGCAAGCTCGTGCTCGAGCGGATGCAAGGGACCGAGGACCTCCTCGATGGCACACCCCCGGTCGGGGCTGGTCACGTCCACGTGTTGCGGGCTGCAGCGCTGTTGTGGACCGCTCGACGAGCGACTGGGCGTGCGGTCAACCGCCTGCCCGCTGACCCCACCTGGGACGACACCGGGCTCCGCATGGAACTCGTGCGCTGACGGGCTCCCTGTCGCACATCACGGTCCAGCCCCTGAGTTCGTGTCAACCGATCGGTCGGTGCACCGCAGAGGGACCCCCGAAACGGCAAAGGGCCGGGGTCCGTGGACCCCGGCCCTTCGTCGACAGCGGACTGATCAGAGGGTGTACACCGAACCGGCCGGCAAAGCTGCACCGGTGGTCGGGTTCAAGCACTTGGCGGTGAGGGTGTACAGCGTGCCGTTGGGCAGCATGTAGATGTTCGCCGACTTGCTGCGGATGAGTTCAGCAGCGACCAGGGTGTCGGCTGGCGTCGCGCCGGCCGTCCAGGTGACGCCGGCTGGCGCAGCGACAATCGCGGTTGCCGGCATGCCCGTCACCGGGCTGTTGGCGGCGACGGCCGCAGACGCGACCGACCGGCCGCCGTACTGGGCGACGTACGCCTCGTAGGCCGTGGCGTAGGTCGAACCGTCAGCCTTGCAGGCCGAATCCTGGCCACGCTCGGTGATGCCACGCACCGCGAACACCGTGACGGTCGACAAGATGCCGAGGATCACGATGACGATGAGCAGTTCAACGAGGGTGAAACCCTTGTCCTTCTTGGCGGCGATGGCCGCGTCTTCAATGTGGTTGTACATGAGCGGGATTCCCTTCGGGTTGTGGTTCAACGCCTGCACGAGCACAATCGCCGCCCAAACGCAGAAGGGTTCTCGGCTCCGCTGCAGCGCGACTTGAGCAACTTCAGCAACTTTGCGAATCAAGAGATCATCAACGGCAACGACCATGCGTGACGGCCGCACCGATCAGCGGACTGTCATCTCCGTGGACCTGCCCGCGCCGACCGAACTCCCCGCTCCGCTGCCGGACGAACAGCAGATCGAGCTGCGCGAGTTGGGCACCGATCTGCGCGAACGAATCGCCAAGCTCGAGGTCCAGATGATGGCGCAGTACTCCGCAATGGCGGCGTACGCCACGATCGCGAAGGATGACGCCGAGAACGTGCGGGCCGAGGCACGACACGGCGCAGACCGCACCCAGTCGACGCTGATCGGGCTGATCGAAGTGCTGCGCGACGAAGTGCTCGGCGCAATCGGCCACATCGCTGCCACCGGGCTCCCCGCCGACAGCGAACCCGCGGCGCGTCTCGAGCGCGTCGAGCGCGAACTCTCACAGCTCGGTCAGCATCTCGAGACGCTCGGCATGATGCTCGAGCACAGCGCGGCAGCCCAACAGGCAATGGCCGAGCAGATCGCCACGCTGATGGACGACAAGCACCGTCGTGATGGATGGCTCGTCACCGACGGGTCGCTCGACAACCTCTCGCTGCGCTGACCCGCACGGCACAGCCGGTCGCACCTCTACCGTAGGTGCGTGCCCGCTTCGTCCGATCCTGTCGTCACGCTCAAGCCCGGCAAGCATCGCTCGCTCGAGCGTCGTCATCCGTGGGTGTTCAGCGGCGCCATCGCCCACGTCGCCGGCGATCCGCAACCCGGAGCCACCGTGGCGGTCCGTTCGGCAGACGGTGCGCTGCTCGGCATCGGCGCCTACAGCCCGGTGTCGCAGATCCGAGTGCGAATGTGGACCTTCGGCGACACGGTGGCAACCACGGGCGCGATCGACGATGCATTCATCGCCGACCGGATCGTGAGTGCCGCCGAGCGGCGTCGTGCACTCCTCGCGTCGGGCACCGATTCGGCACGACTCGTGTTCAGCGAAGCCGACGGTGTGCCCGGGCTGACCGCCGATCGCTACGGCGATACCGTCGTCTGCCAACTCACCACCGCCGGCGCCGACGCGTGGCGCAACCCGATCGCCGACGCGCTCGCGGCACTGCCGGGTGTGCGAACGGTGTACGAGCGCAGTGACGCCGACATCCGCGAACGCGAGGGCCTCGACGCGCAGGTTGGCCTCTTGCGCGGCGACGACCCCGATCCGTCGTTGGTGGCGCGCGAAGGTCGATGGCAGTACCGCATCGATCCGACCGCTGGCCACAAGACCGGCTTCTACCTCGACCAGCGCAACGCGCGGCTTGCCATCGAGCGGCTTGCGCCGGGCACACGATTCCTCAACGTGTTCTCGTACACGGGTGCGTTCTCGGTGATCGCCGCGGGCGTTGGTGCCACCGACATCTTGAGCATCGACTCCTCCGGCCCGGCGCTGGCAACGGCGCGCATCAACGCAGACCTCAACGGTGTCGACATCGGCGAGCTCCTCGAAGCCGACGCGTTCACGGCCCTGCGCGGACTGCGCGACCGCGCCCGCTCGTATGACCTGATCGCGCTCGACCCACCCAAGCTCGCCGCCACCGACCGGCAGGTCGACAAGGCTGCGCGTGCCTACAAAGACTTGAACCTGCTCGCCGTGAAGCTGCTCGCTCCCGGGGGCACGCTGCTGACCTTCAGCTGCAGTGGCGCGATGACCGCCGACCTGTTCCAGAAGGTGGTCGCAGGCGCAGCGCTCGACGCTGGTCGCACGGTACGGATCGTCGATCGGCTCACGCAGCCGAGCGATCACCCGGTGCCGCTGGCCTTTCCGGAGGCCGAGTATCTGAAGGGCCTGGTGCTCCAGGCCGACTGACTATTCCTGCACCAGTTCGATCAAGGTGCCGAAGCTCCCCTTCGGGTGCACGAAGGCGACGGTCGTGCCACGGCTACCCGGCCGCGGGGCCTGATCGATTGCCTTGCCGCCAGCCGCGATGATGCTCGCGAGCGCCGCCGCGCAATCGTCGACCCGATACCCGATGTGGTGGAGGCCTTCACCGCGCTTCTCGATCGCCTTGGCCACCGGGCTGTCGGGACGCGTCGGCGTGAGCAACTGGATGTAGCTCTCGGCCACCTTCAGCAGCGCCTCTTCGACGCCGTCGCTCTCGACCACCTCGCGATGCTCGACCTCCGCACCGAACGCACGGTGGTAGTAGTCGATGGCCGCCTCGAGGTCGGTAACGGCAATGGCAACGTGGTCGATTTCGGTGAGCAACATG
>JBMOFX010000276.1:0-3687 GCA_049318665.1 Ilumatobacteraceae bacterium
GTCAACGGCACGTGGCGATGCTACGTGCGGCGGTAGGCGTCTCATGCCACCCGAGTACTCAGCCGCCGACCGAGTCCACGGCCGCCAACCGAGTCGCACGTGCACACCCGAGTGTCCTGGTGCACCCGTCGCGCGCCCACACCCTCGGTCAGGATCGGTGTCCGGACGCCGACGATGCGGGTACGGTCGACCCATGCCTGCGGCGAAGCAACCGGCGATCGAGATCGACGTCGGTGACCGCGTGGTCCGCGTGTCGAATCCCGATCGCGTCTACTTCCCGGCGCTCGGCGCGACGAAGCTCGATCTCGTCCGCTACTACCTGTCGGTCGGGCCGGGCATCGTCAACGCGCTGCGCGAGCGCCCGTGCATGCTGCACCGTTTCCCCACCGGCATCGACGGGGAGAAGGTCCACCAGAAGCGCCTGCCCGCAGGCGCGCCCGACTGGGTCGGCACGACCCGGCTGTGGTTTCCGCGCTATGGCCAGCACGCCGACGAGCTGTGCGTCACCGAACTCGCCGAGGTGATCTGGGCGGTGCAGATGTCGACGGTCGAGTTCCATCCGTGGAATTCACGGCGAGCCGACACCGAGCAACCCGACGAGTGGCGCATCGACCTCGATCCGATGCCCGACTGCCCGTTCGAGCGAGTCCGGTCCGTGGCCCACGTGGTGCACGAGGTGCTCGACGAACTCGGCGCCACCGGGTGGCCGAAGACGTCGGGTGGCAAGGGCATGCACATCTACGTTCGCATCCCGCCGACGCACAGCTTCGGCGACGTGCGTCGTGCCGCGCTGGCCTTCGCGCGGGAGGTCGAGCGCCGGGCACCGAACGACGTCACCACGACGTGGTGGCGAAAGGATCGCGACCCGAGCGCGGTGTTCGTCGACTACAACCAGAACGCGCGCGACCACACGATCGCGGCTGCCTATTCGGTCCGCGGCGTGCCTGAGGCCCGCGTGTCGACGCCGATCAGGTGGGACGAGATCGACACCGTCGAGCCCTCGCAGTGGACGATCGAGACCGTGCCCGCGCGGTTTGCCGAACTCGGTGACCTGCACGCCGGCATCGACCAGGCCGAGTTCGCCATCGACGAACTGCTCGCATGGGCCGACCGCGATGAACGCGCCGGCGTGGTCGACCCGGGCGAATGAGCGCGTAGCGGCTACCACGAACCCCTCCAACACTATGGTGAGAAACACATGCAACCCGTGAGCGAGACTCCGTTGGTGATCGCGCCTCGGCGGATCATGCCCAACCGGTTCTTCGCCGTGCCCGATCAGGCCCGGCGAGATCGGCGCCCGACCGACATCACCATGCTCGTGACGTCGATCGTGGTCGTGGCCGTGCTTGCGACGAGGGTGTCGAACCCTGTCGGCCGGTTCGAACGTGCGCTGAGCGACCTCGCCGCCGCGCTGCCCGAGTTCCTCGATCCGGTGTGGGCGATCGGTGCCGACACCGTGAAGGTGTGGGCCGCAATCCTCGTCGTGGTCGCGTTCGCTGCCAAGCGCGGCGGTCTGCTGCGTGATCTCGCGGTCGGTGCGGTGCTGTCGTTCGGTGCCGGGATGGGTGTTGGCCGCCTGGTGAACGGCTCGTGGCCCGACATCAGCAACGGGCTCTTCTCCTCCCGGCCCGCTGTCGACTTTCCCATCCTGGGATTCGCGCTCGGCGTGTCCGTCATCAGCATTGGCTCCTCGCACCTCACGCGCCCGTATCGGTACCTGTGCCGCTGGATCATCGGGTTCGGCGCCATCTCCACATTCGCGTTGGGCGCGAACACGCCGAGCGGTGTGGCGGGTGCGGTGTTCCTCGGTCTTGGTGTGGCGGCATTGGTGCACGTGGCATTCGGTTCGCCGGGGGGACTCCCGTCGTTCGCGCACGTGCGTGCCGCGCTCGAAGGCATTGACGTGACGGCGACGGTGCACGACGTCGCACGGCAGAACGGAGTGGTGCGCGTCCGTGCCACTGGCGACGACGGGACCGATCTCGATGTGAAGGTCTACGGCCGTGACGCATGGGATGGCCAGCTGATCGTGTCGCTCTGGAAGTTCATCTGGTACCGAGACGGTGGTCCGACGCTCTCGCTCACACGCTTGCAACAGGTGGAGCACGAGGCATTCCTCACGCTGCTCGCCGAACGGCGCGGCGCACACGTGCTTCCGGTGTTGGCGGCGGGCGCGGACGCTGCGGGTGATGCATTGCTCGTGACCGAGCGGCTCGGCACATCGCTGACGGAGCTGTCGGCTCCGCCGCCGGATCTCGCTCCCGCGATGTGGGTCTCGCTCGATGCGCTGCACCGCGCCGGGGTCACCCACGGTGCCGTTGATCTCGACCGCATCTTCGTCCACGAAGGTGTGGTTCGATTCGCCGATCTGTCGGCCGGTGCCACGACGTCGTCACCCGAGGCGCTGCTCGTCGATCGGGCCCAAATGCTGGCGGTGGCGGCCGTTGCGGTGGGTCCGGAAGCCGCAGTGCGCTCGGCGTACGAGGCGCTCGGTGAGGCGGGTTTGGGAGAGGTGACGTCGTACCTGCAGCCGGCTGCGATGTCGCCGCGGCTGCGCCGGTCGTTGTCGGACGCGAATGTCGACATCGACGACGTGCGCTCTGCCGCGGTCGCGGCGTGCGGAGGCGAGGCGCAGAGCCTCATTCGTCTCCGCCGCCTCACGATCGGTCGCCTGTTGATGGCCGCGCTGCTCACGTTCGCCTTCTACACGTTGCTGAGCGGCCTGCTCGAGATCGGCCTCGACACCCTTGTCGACGCGGTGCGTGATGCGAGCCTGCCGATCGTGGTGGCCGCGTTCTTCATCTCGCTGCTGTCTCGACCGGTGAACGCCTTGGCGCTGTCCGCGCTCGCACCGATCAAGGTGCCACTCGGCCGGCTGACGATGTTGATGTTCGCGATGAACTTCGTCAACGTCGCCATGCCGTCGACGGCGGGTCGTGTGGCAGTCAACATCCGGTTCTTCCAACGCAGCGGTGTCGAGCCGACGACCGCGGTGGCCGTCGGTGCACTCGACGGCTTCATCGGCTTCCTCTGTCAGATGATCCTCACGTTCTCGATCGTCATCTTCGGTCTGGGCACCCTCGACTTCAGCCTCGACCAGCTCCTCGAATCGTCGCCCGACTGGCTGGGCGGCCTCTTCATCGTGGTCCTCGTCGTGCTCGTCATCCTCGCCGTGGTGGTCTCGCGTGTGCCGCGTTTGCGTCGCCCGGTGGTGGCGGCGTTTCACTCGGCCAAGAAGTTCGTGGTCGAACTCGTCCGTTCGCCGCAGCGCCTGGTGAAGGCGTTGAGCGCGAACATGACCGCCGAGCTCATCTACTCGGTGGTGCTGTTCACCGTGCTGGCCGCGTTCTCGCAGGATGTCGTGTTCGTCGACATCGTGTTCGTCGGCATCGCCGTGTCGTTGTTCTCCGGCCTGATGCCGGTGCCGGGAGGGATCGGTGTCACCGAGGCCGGCCTCACGGCAGGGTTCATCGCCTCCGGGGTGGAGGCGCCGATCGCGTTCGCCGCTGCACTCACGGTCCGCCTGATCACGTTCTACCTTCCGCCGCTCATCGGTTGGTTTGCGCTGCGCTGGCTGCAGAAGCGCCGCTACCTCTGACCGAGGGTTTGGGCGCGCAGCGGGTGCACCGGCGCACTCGGGCATGCACGTGGGACTCGATCAACGCCTTGGGACTCGGGTGGCCCTCT
>JBMOFX010000277.1:0-3667 GCA_049318665.1 Ilumatobacteraceae bacterium
TCCGCCCGAGCAGGGCGTGCCGTGAGCGGAACTCTGCGTCGTTCGCCAGACGGTCGAGGCTCACGGCGAGCAGGCCGCGCCGGAACGTGATGCCGAGGTTGTTCTCGCTCGCGATCCGGTCGAGGTCACGTGCCCGCACGAAGTTGAGTGACTTCCACAGACCGGAATCACGCACCGAACCTGGGAGCAGGCGGGCTGTCAAGGCCGGCCGTATCGGTACAAGCGGGATCCCGAAGTGCGGCTCGAACGGAACCGAGTAGTTCGGGCAACTGTGGATCATGACACCAGACGGGTCGAGGACTTCGGCGAGGGCGGCGATGACAGCTCCCACGTCGTCCACGTGCTCGATGACGTTGTTCGAGAAAATCAAGGCAAAGGAGCCGTTCGCTGCCGGCGTGAGGAACTCGGCGCCGACGTCAAGCGTGTGGTGCTCGGAGCCGAGCATCTTTCGCAAGACCGGAGCGAACTGTTCGTGCTCCTCGAAGCCTGAGCCGGACGGCTCGAGGGCAGTGACGTCGAAGCCGGAAAGCGACAGGAAGGCGCTCGTCAACCCGAGTCCGGCGCCGACCTCGAGCACCCGGCCGTCGTCGGGGATCGTGGCCCCGTCGACCACACGAAGGGTCTGCGCCGCCTCGGCCATCGCCATGGACACGCGAGCCGACACCACCGGTACCGGCATGGCCAATGTGGCGGCGAGTTCGTCAACGAGATCTGGCTGCAGGACCCTGGAGCGGTACGCCCGGAAGGCGTCCGAGTCGGGCGAGGGGATCGATCTCACGGTGCGGTCTCCAAGAGAATGCTCTCCACGACGAAGCCACCTCGCCCGGACGACAGCGTCCGGAATTCCCACTTCACACTCGGGTCGATCGCAGATGTGTCGAAGGTGAGCACGGCCTGCGCGGACGACCCGCGGGTGCCCGCGAGCGTGGTGGACGCCACCGCCCCGGTTTGCACCGACGAGACTTCGAACGCTCCCACCTCGACACCCTTCGACGTGCTCGATCGGTAGCTCAAAGTGGCGGAGTACCGTCCGGGTGGTAGCGCGACGTACGGGCCGAAGGTGACAATGCCTGCGGGGGCATCCGCTGCGAGCACGACCTCGTCACCCTCCACCTCGCCACCCTGCCGATACAAGGCCGCACCGTTCCAGGTGAACGGCAGCTGCGCCGAGTCGGGCATGTCGTACACCACCAGGCGGTACCCCAGACCGGGACCGGTATTCGTGACGTCGAGGATGACGGTGCCCGCACCGACCGACTCGGGGAAGGTGGCGATGCTGGCTGCGACGAGCTCGGGAGGTCCGTAGACCGCCACGATCGGGCGTGCGCCTGTGCGCACCTCGGCGGCAGCCTGATCGGAAAGCCCGACTCCCGATGCGTTGATCGTCAGCAGGTGTCCAGCAACATGGGCGCCGTAGACCGCTGTCACTACCGAGGACCAGTTGTCGAGCACCAGGAACGATGTGCTGGCGTCGTTGACGATGCGATCCATCTCATCCGTGAACCACACCGTCTCGTCGTGGATGTCGTCGCTCATGTTGCCGGCCTGCAGGAACAACCGGTCGTACAACGGCGAAGCGTTGATGAATGACGCGCTCACCGGTCGATACGTCGGCGCGTCAATCTGCGCGACCGCCCCGAGTCCGACCACCAAGGCAAGCGCGATCGCAGGTGCTCGTGCGTCGACGAGCAGCGCGCCGCTGATCACGATGACGCAGACCAACACGAACCAGAAATCCGCCGGGAGACGAAGCGCCGACGGGAGGCCGAGCAGCATCAGCGCGAGCCACCCTGCGCCGAGGACGGCGATGGTCCTCGAGCGCATGCCCTCCGTGAGCCGACCGACGATGACGACGAACCCAACGGCGTACGCGGGAAACCCGTACGACCAGTAGAAGGGCAGCTGGAGTCCGTAACCCTTGCGTACGAACTCGTCAAAGCACTGGAACAGCCACTGTGCGCCGCAGACCGCTATCGCCGCCCACTCGTGCCGCTCGAGTCGGACCCCGCGTCGGCGCAGCAAGGCGAGCCCGCTGATCAGCAAGAGAGGCGGGACCCAGATCCAGGTGAAGTGGCCGATCCACGCCGACGTCGGTGAACGCCACGGATCCTCGACTGGCGCCTGGAAGTTGCGGATGAAGTCGATCGTCGGCTGGTAGACGTCGGGGAGCCCGTAACGCCAGCGGAAGAGGTAGAGCCCACCGACGATCGGAAGCAGGCCACCGACGATCAGCAGCCCGCCGTCGAGGAAAATCCGGCGCCAGCCCTGCCAGCCGAGCACGAGCGCGGCGGCGATGGGGATCGCGACGATGGTCACGCCGAACGGGTTCGCAATGACAACGATTCCGCTCAGAACGCCGATGGTGAACATCGAGAGCGGGCCGAGGCGGTCGCGCCGGACGCACATCGCAGCAACGCAGAGCCCAACACCGACCACCGTGTACTCGACGTAGTCGGTCAGCATCGGCCGCACGAACATGGGTGTCGAGAGCACTAGCACGCCGATGAGGATCCGCTGCGCCCAGTTCCAGGTCGGCCGGATCCTCCAGATGGCGAGCAGCGCGGCCGAGGCGATGAGCCATCGCACGATCAGCCGGCCGAGGTAGGGGTCCGTCACCCGGGAGACGAGGTACACCGGATAGAACGACGTCCACCTCGACACGAAGTAGTGGCGGCCACCCACTGCGTTCATGATGTCGTCGAAGTTGATCGCGTACCCCGTGTAGAACACGGGGTCCAGAGGGTTCGGCGTGAGGCCGAAGCGCTCAGGCCTCAGGATCAGGAAGAGCGCGGCGGGCAGCAGCACGGCAAGGAGCCCGGTGACCACCCAAGGAGGTGGACCATCGGGTGGCGGCGAGCCGATCGGCGCTGACGTCGACTCCGGCGCGAGTTCCTCGTCCAGTGTCTCCGTCATCCGGTGGAACTCTAGTTGTGGCGAACCGGACGGAAGCTTCACCGCGAGTTCGAGAAACTCGATTCGACCTCAGACTCTGTGCCAGTGGTACGAGGCGTGGCTACTCGAAGCGCACTGAGAAGGCGCGAGGCCGCTGCGTCGTAGGTGTTCCGGTGCGCATATGCCAACGCAGCGTCCGACATCGCGAGCAGACGGTCGTGATCGTTCAGCAGGCGACGGACCTCGGCGGCCAACTCGCTCGCGCCGATGTCCACGGGAACATGGAGTACCGCGCTGCTCGGGAGTTCGGCGAACGACCCGATGTCGGAGACGATGAGGGGCACACCCATGCTCAAGCAATCAGACACCGCCCCGCTCGACTCGCCGTTCGAGGTGGCTCGCAATTGGATGGCCAACGAAGCGCGGCTCAGCCAACGGTCATAGTCGTCGCCGTCGACCCGCCCGGTGCCGACGATGTTGGGAGCGAGTGATCCCATCGACTCGCTTCCCTCACCGACGAAGGCCACCTGCACCTCCGGCAGCAGCGCTGCGGCATCCGCGACCTTCCACGACTGCTTCGTCTCAGCCACGATGCCCAGGCTGACGACGAGACCGGGCTCGGGCTCACGGACCCCTGGCCGAGGCTGGCAGGCAAGCGGGCCGACGTGGTGAACCGGGGCACCGAGATCCAGCGAAACGAGGGAAGCGGCGTGGTGCGAATGGACCATCACGCCCGCAGCGTGCCGACCGACGTCCGCAAGGAGGAAGACGTTTC
>JBMOFX010000278.1:0-3664 GCA_049318665.1 Ilumatobacteraceae bacterium
CCTCCCGCAAGCTCACCGTCGCCGACATCGCCGACGTCCGCGCCTACGAACGTGAGCGCGCCGACCTGCGCGCGCGGATCATCGACCTCAAGTCGCGCCGCCGTCTCGCCATCGGCACCGTGGTGACCGTGATGTTCGAGAACCGCGACACGATGCGCCACCAGATCCAGGAGATGGCACGCGTCGAGAAGCTCATCACCGACGAGGCGATCCAGGAAGAGCTCGACATCTACAACCCGATGATCCCCGAGCCGGGACAGCTGTGCGCCACGTTGTTCATCGAGCTCACCAATGAGGACCAGATGCGCGAGTGGCTGCCGAAGCTGGTGGGCATCGAGCGCAGCCTCGTCTTCCGACTGGCCGACGGCAGCGAGATCCGATCGATCACCGAGGAGCAGCACGACGCGCAACTCACTCGCGAGCACGTCACCGCCGCCGTGCACTACGTGCGGTTCGAGTTCACCGACGCACAGGTGGCTGCGTTCCGGTCGCCGGTGTCGTTTGCCATCGATCACCCGGCCTACCGGGAGGAGATCGACTTGCTCCCGGGCACTGTCACGGAACTTCGTTTGGATCTCGTTCCCTGAAAATTTGCCCCTGGTCAACCCGGAGGCACCGCCCTAATGTGACGCTCGGCGAGGTGACACCGCCTCGCCGGGGGCAGTACGGGGGACGTGCGTCGTGTTTGGCAGAGAGGTCATGTGGCGGGAGTTGGGGGCGTGTCGAGGGTTGGAGCCCTCGATGTTCTATCCCGATGACGAGGACGAGGCCATCGAGGCTAAGGCTGTGTGCGCGGGGTGCGACGTGCGCGTCGCGTGCCTCGAACACGCACTCACGATCCGTGAGAAGCAAGGCGTGTGGGGTGGCGCGACCGAGCGCGAGCGCCGGCGGATCATCCGGCAGCGCCGACGCACTGCCTAACCTGACGGAGTGAGTGAACTCGACGACCACGGCGGTTGGCCCGCGCTCCTGACCGAACTGCTCGATCGGCGCGACCTGTCGGCGCCGCAAGCACGAGCCGCGATGGCGACCATCCTCGACGGCAACGCCACCCCTGCGCAGCTGATCGGCTTCGTCGTGGCGTTGCGTGCAAAGGGGGAGACACCCGAGGAGCTCTCGGGTCTGCTCGATGCGGTGCTCGGGGCAGCGACGATCGTGCCGCTGTCGGACGACCTCCGCAACCGGGCCGTCGACGTCGTCGGCACCGGTGGCGATCGCAGCCACTCCATCAATGTCAGCACGATGTCGGCGATCGTCGTCGCTGGAGCGGGCGTGCCGGTGTGCAAGCACGGTGCCCGCGCCTCGTCGTCGAAGTGCGGCACAGCCGATGTGCTCGAAGCGCTCGGTGTGGTGGTCGACCTGCCGCCTGCCGGGGTGCTGCGCTGCGTGGAGCAGGCCGGCATCGGGTTCTGCCTCGCATCGAGTTACCACCCGGCATTCCGCTTCGCGGCGCCGAGCCGACGTGAGATCGGCATTCCCACGGTGTTCAACCTGCTCGGTCCGATGGCCAACCCGGCTCGCGTCCGTCGCCAACTGATCGGTGTGGCCAACCCGGCGGTCGCCGAGCGGATGCTCGCGTCGCTGCGAATCCACGGCTCGAAGAAGGCGTGGGTCGTGCATGGTGCAGGGCTCGACGAGTTGACCACCACCGGCGTGTCGACGGTGTTGGAACTCGCCGACGGTCACGTGCGCTCGTTCACCGTCGACCCGGTCGAACTCGGGCTGGCACCCGCGATCCTCGACGAGCTCGTCGGTGGCGAGCCCGCGGAGAACGCCGACGCTGTTCGCCGGGTGCTGGCGGGCGACCACGGCGCGCACCGCAACATCGTGGTGCTCAACGCCGGCGCCGCGCTGGTGGTGGCCGGCGTCGCCGACAACATCGAGGATGGACTCGTGCGCGCCGCCGAATCGATCGACACGGGCTCCGCTGCGGCTGCACTCGATCGGCTCGTCGCTGAATCGCAGGCTGCCGCGGCCGAGCGATCGTGATCGTTCGAACGCCCGCCTCGTCGGCCAACATCGGCCCGGGCTTCGACACGCTCGGCATGGCACTGGGGCTCTACGCGGAGATCGGCCTCGTCGAGCGGGGGATTCCCGACGGCGCCCGTGCCATCGACGAACACCATCCCGCGTCGGTCGCGTTCGAGCGCAACGGCGGTGACGGTGCGCTGTGGGAGCGCACGTCGATCCCCATGGGTCGTGGCCTCGGCTACAGCGGCGCCGTCCGAGTGGGCGGCGCGGTGCTGGCGGGCGCGCTGCGCACGGGCACGACCAGCCTCGACGCCGACGAGCGTGCACGCGCGTTCTCCTTGGTCGCCGAGCTCGAAGGACATGCCGACAATGTCGCCGCGTCGCTGTTCGGTGGGGTCGTCGCCACCGCCGCTGGGCGCGTGGTGCCGGTGCGACTTGGCGTGGATCCGGCGATCGTCGTGTGGATCCCGTCGTTCGTCACCCGCACCGACGAGTCGCGCAAGCAACTGCCCGACGTCGTGTCGCTCGCCGACGCCGCGTTCAACCTCGGACGGCTCGCGCTGCTCGTGGCGGCCCTCGGTGACGGCGACATCGGTGCGCTCCGATCGGCAACCGAGGACCGGCTCCACCAACCCGTTCGGCTGGCGGCAGCCGAGCCGAGCGCGGCCGCGATGAGCGCTGCGCTCGACGCCGGCGCGTGGTGCTCGTGGCTCTCGGGCAGCGGCCCGACCGTTGCGGTGATGTGTGCGATGGCAGACGCCGAACGGGTGGCCGCCGCGCTGCCCGCCGACGGGCGGACCAAGGTGCTGCGCATCGACCACGCAGGCGCCGTCATCGAGCCCCACCCTGACGCGCCAGCACGCCACCCGTAACCTGGGCTGATGGCCGGCGACGACGCGGACGACATCCCCGACTCCCTGCTCCGGCCTGCGCTCGAATTCGCCGTCGGCATTGCGGCGGTCGGGCAGCGTCTTCGTCCGCCGCTGCCGTTCCCGCCCGAGTTGCGGCCGTTCCTCAAGCTCAATCGACTGCCGGGTAAGGCTCTCGCTGAGGTCCGCCGAGTCGTCGAGGTGGACGACGTGTACCGAACCCGACTGGGTGCCGGTGCGATGCCCGACCTCGTCGGAGAGGCAGGGATGCTGTGGCTGCAGCGCCCGGAGGGTTGGGTGGCGAGCCTGCGGGCGTTGCGCGAGTCGGCCGAGGACGACGACGTGGCCGTGAAGTTGAAGCGCGCTGAGAAGCGGCGCGAAGCAGCGGAGGAGGCGCTGAAGCGGGCCCTGGCCGAGGTGATCGCGCTCCGAGCCGATGCCGAGCAGCGGCGAGTGGAAGCAGTGACCCAGGGTGCGCAACTTGCGAAGCTCGACGCTGAGATCGTGGGACTCCGAACGGAGGCCGCGACACGCACGCGTGAGGCGGCGAAGCTCCGCAAGCGTGCCGATGCGGCGGAGGCGCGGATCGGTGAGTTGCATGCTGAGCTCGATGGCATCCGGACGCAGGTGGAGGAGGCCCACCGCATCCGCGACGAAGTGCTCGGCGCCCGAGCGAGTCAGGAGACGAGCTTCGCCGGTGCTGTGGCGGCGAGCGATCGGACGTCGTCTCGTCCCGCTCGCCCGGCTACCTCGCGGTCGGCGCGGCGCGTCCCGATCGGGTTGCCAGGCGGAGTCTTCGGGACGTCGCTGGAGGCCGCGCAGTA
>JBMOFX010000279.1:0-3644 GCA_049318665.1 Ilumatobacteraceae bacterium
TTCTACGGAGCGCACCGGATCCGTTCGTCGATGGAGCCGACGGTAGTGGTGCTTGCCGCTGTGGCGCTGGTGGCGTTGCTCGGATCGTCGAACAGCGCCCCCGCGAGCAGGAGCACGACGACGAACACCCCGGCTTGATGGAGGTCTTCGAAGAAGCCGGGCCATCGAGCGTCGGCGAAGAACCGGAACTGGTGGACCCGCCACGCGACCACGAAGCCGAGGTAGCTGGCGGCCGCCACTGAGGCGAGCAGCAGATCGGCGGGGCGTCGGCGCAGCACCACGCCAGCAGCGGGAATGAGCGCGAGCGCGGCCCACACTGGAGCGATCACGATGCCGCTCACCACGACCAGCACGCCGCCGGCGATGAGCGCTGAACGGCGTGACGACGGGCCACGATCGAGACAGAAGGTCGGCGCTTCGAACGTGACATCGACCCCACGGCGGCGGCGACCCACGATGGCAAGTGCGACGCACGCGAGGACTGCCAGTCCGGCGATGAGCAGGGCGATGCTGAGCGAACGCTGCGGTGGCCACGTCATGGTGATCGTTCGTGCGCCATCGGAGGCGGGCAGCCACCAGCCGTTGAACCCGCCGTTCACCTGCGTGGGCGCGCCGAGGGAGCCGCCGTCGAGCTCGGCACGCCACGCGGGGTCGTAGCCCTCACCGAGTACGAGCCAACAACCGTCGGCGCAACCGCTCACCGTTGCGGTGCGTGTCGTTCGGGTGCGCGTGATCGACACCGACGGCTGCTCGGTTGTCGTGGTGATGGCCGCGCCGTCGAATCCAGATCGCATGGTGATCCGGTCGACATCGATGCCGCCGCTTCGGCCGTTTGCCGTTTCGATCACGTGCGTGCCGGCGCCGAGTACGAGTGGGCCGTCGCACAGCGATGCGTCCACCGCAGCGCCGCCGAGCAGTGACGCGACGTCGTCGACCCGGACCCCGACCGGCTCGCCGTCGATGCGGAGGAGGTCGGTCCGGCACGAGGGGAGCGGGTCGACGAGTGCGGCCTTGACCGCGAGCCCGGTGATCTCGCTGATCGCCACGGGAAGCGTGATCGTCTCGCCATAGCGGCGGTCGACCGTGGTCTGCGCCTCGATGCCGCTCACCGTGAGACGGACGTCGTCGGCATCGAGGGTTCCGAGGTCGATGGTGCTTCGTCCGGCGGCGTCGGGCGTTGGGACATCGACGTTCCTCGTGGCGCCGTCGGCCGTGACGTCGAGTCGTGTGATCGTGGAATGCACCGCATCGACCGGCTGGGTGATGGTGATCGTCGTGTTGCGAGTGGACGCTTCGGAGGGCCGCTCGATCGGCACGGTGAGGGTGCTGCCGATTGCTGCACCGAACGGCGACGTCCAACTCGTCGCCAGGTCACCGTCGAAGGCGGCGCTGCCGACGGCGGTTCGAACCCCTGCGAGCCGCGCGCTCGCTATCGGCACGTCACGACGCCCGGCCGTGGTAGCCAACACGTCGTCGGACGCGCGGTCGTTGATCCGCAGGGTGATCGTCGTGTCGAACGTGCGTGCAACGGGCAGCGTGAAGGTGCGTGACATCGACCGTTCCGGGTCGTCGCGCCAGCGATCGGTGGCACGCACGCGAAGCCGGGTGACGACGATGGCGAGCGGGCGGTCGGGGGTGATCGCATCCATCGGCTCGGCCGGCAGCATGGTGGTCTCGTGAGCGACCGGCCCGAGCTCGGCGAACCCAACGGCCGTGGCGCCCGGATCGGATGCACCGTTGATCGCGATGACGGCCTCGATGGTGATCGTGACCGGGCCCGCACTCGCCGGCACGTCGATCGGCTGCCCGGGCGCAACGAGCGAGGCCTCGGTGAGGTCGACCGAGCGTCGCTGCTGGCCGTCGTCGATGGCGATACGACTGATGCGTCGGCTGGCGCCAGGATCCTGCGGTTGCAGGAGGACGAGTCCGTCGTCGACGCGATCGATGGTGATCGACTGGCCGATGGGATCGGCGCGGTCGGACACCCGCCAGGCCGTCGCGGTGTCGCCGTCCACCGCCATGGCTGCGCGATCCTCCGGCCGGTAGGCGAATGGCTCTCCGTACTCGCTGGCGCGCACGCCGAGTTCACCCGCAAGGTGCGCCGTGGTCTGTTGGCGCGGATCGCTCGTGGCGAACACTGCCAACCGTTGATCGGCGGTGGTCGAGCGCGTCAGTTCGACGGTGCGGTCGCCACCGGTCTCGGTGAAGCCGACGACGTCCTGTGAGCCTCGCCAGTGGTAGGCCCGGTCACGGTTCGAGTCGGTGATGACGAGCGGCGTCCGCGACGTCACGATCTCCGGCTCCGTGGCGACGGCCCGATCGGCGGAGTAGACGACGATCTCGTCGCCGCGGAGCAACCCAGCGGCCGCGGCGTCGACCATGCCGTCGCCCGACCCCGCGACCTCGACCACCGAGGTTCCTGCCCGGACGATGCGCTGCGAATCGGCGACCCGTACGAGTTGCACGGGGGCAAGCGTCGTCCCGAGGTTGGGGTTGGCGTAGGTCCGTTCATCGATCATCGCGAGCCTGGGGGAGTTGACGGCCGGCTCTCCGTACGACGCCGGCGCCTCGAGCCCCGATGGCGTGTCGGCGAAGAGGGCGGCCACCTCCTCGGGACGCGGTGTGCGGAACCGATCGAACGCAAGGTCATTCGGTACCCAGATCGTGTCGGCGGAGAGGAAGCGCGCCACGGGTGCGATGGCGGCCGGATCGATCGTGCCGTCCTGGAACCGGTTGTCGAGCGCGTAGAGCAGGTCCATCGCGCCCGGGCTGCCGAGCGGCAGCAGGTCACGTGTCACCAGTGGCTTCTCGGTCAGCCCGGGCAGCGGCGGATCGACCGTGTACCCCCAGCGGAAGGCGCCGAACTCCGAACCCGGCACCTGGAGCACGCGCGCCTCGAGGTCACCCGCGTCGAGCGTGGCCGCGGCGTCGGTCCAGGCGCTCGGCACGTCCTGGTCGCGTTCGAGCGCTGGGTCGACGAAGCCACCGGTCCAGAGTGCGGGCAGGTTGGCGATCGCGAAGGCTGCCACCACAGCGGCCGCCCACGGCCGCCAGCGCAGTCGCACGGTGCCGATGGCCGCGACGAGCGCGCCGGCGCCGAGTGCGAGGCCGAACGTGCTGAGGGGCAGCGCTCGCGTGCTGCTGCGCAGAGCGAGCCCGAGCGCCGAGTCGGCGAGTGGCTGCATCAGCGGCGACGGGCTGTCGATCGGATGCACACCGACGGCGAGCACGATGCCGGCGAACACGAGCATCGCGGCGAAGCGCCGCTGCGACCAACGCGTGATGGCGAGGCCCAGCAGGCATAGACCGAGCAGCCCGTAGCCAGCGAGGATCACCGAGATGCGTGCCATGTAGTCGAGCGACGCGGTGGTGGCGAATCCGTAGGGGTCGCGCACGTAGAACAACCAGTACCCGAGCCCACGCAGCGTCTCGGTGCTGACGGATGTGAGTGATACGGCATCGAGGGTTTCGGAGAATGCGAGCACGTCGGCGCCGTACCTCCCCTGAACCAGCAGCATCACGATCCACCACAGCGACACGAGCAGACTGATCGCGCCGAGTTGCAGCGCCGTCACCCACGCTTGACGCCAGGTGATCGTTCGCTGCCACGCCGCATGCAGCAGCCAGAGCACTGGCGCGGGCGC
>JBMOFX010000280.1:0-3633 GCA_049318665.1 Ilumatobacteraceae bacterium
GGAACCCGCACGTACTCATCCTGCCGTTCCTGTTCGTCGTGCTCTGCGGGGGGGCGGTGGCCAGCGGGCACGTGACGCTCTTGCCGTGGATGCTCGTCGCCGGGAGTCTGTGCCTTCAGACCCACCTGGGTTACCTGTACGTGGTGCCCACGACGGTGGTGGTCGCCCTCGCCGGTGCCGCAACGGTGCTGCGCCGACGGTGGCGCCTCGACCCGACCACCCGGGCAGGCGACGTGCGACGGCTGAGGCGGACGACGCTCGTGTCGCTCATCACCCTCGTGGTGCTGTGGATCCAGCCGTTCGGAGAGCAGTTGTTCGGGCCAGGGAAGGGCAACCTCGCGCGCATCGCGGGAAGTGCGGGAGGCGACAGTGCGACCATCGGTGCGCCGATCGGTGCTCGCATCACGTCGTCACTGGTCGCGCTCCCACCGTGGTGGAGTCGAAGCTCGTTCATGGATGCAGTGCCGTACACGCGCTTCGAGGCCGACGGCACGACGATCGTGCCCGACCTGCCGCGCCTGTCGATTGCCGCGCCGGCCCTGATGATCGTGCTGGTGGTGCTCCTGGTGCTCGGTGTGCTGGCGTATCGGCGCGCCGACCGTCCTGCGGTAACGATGGTCGGCCTCTCGATGGCGTTGCTCGGCGTTGCACTGTGCTCGTTGACCGTCATGCCGATCGGTCCGCTCGGTCTCACCCCGCATCAGATGCGCTGGCTCTGGCCGATCGCTGCGTTCGTCACGGGCACGGTCCTCCTCGTGGGCGTGCGACTCCTCCAGCGAACGCGCTGGGTCGACCCGGTGCTCGTCGGGGTCGTCGTCGTCGTGGCGGGGCTGAACGTACCGGCGTTCGTGCAGGCCGCCGGCCCTGATTCGTTCACCTACGCGAATGCGGTGGCGCGAGATCTCAGTCGTCAGGTGCGCAACTATCGCAGCACCGATCCGGTGGTGCTCGACGCGCGTGGATTGCGCTACCTGGAGCAGTACTCGGCAGTGGTGATGTCGGCGTTGCAGCAGGGTGGCGTCGACTTCCGCGTCGTGGAGGCCGGCCTGGTTCGGCAGGTGGGCAACGCCCGACGTGCCACCGGGGACGAGCCGATCGCCGTGTCGATCAGAGAAGGTCGCGAGGCGCTCGACGTACCTGCCGGGCACGACCGGATCGCGTTCACGTCCCCGCTGTCGACCGATGAGATCGACGCCGTTCTTGCGGGGGAGCAGCCGATGATCGACTGGTTCGCTCTCAATGGTCTGCTCGTGACCGAGGAGGGAAGCGCGGCAATCGCCGACGGACGGTACGGGCTGACCGTGGACGAGATCTACGACGCCTCGCTCGATCCGGTCGGGTTCGTTCGCTCGGGTCTCGCGGCGGTACTGATCGGTGACGGCGTGGTGGAGCTCGACCCTGACGTGCGCGAGGCGTTCACCGCCACCGCCACGCTCGTCCGACAACTCGGACCGACGACCGTCGCCGTGTACACCGCACCGAACGATCTCGGCCCCGGGCAGATCCCGTGACGGAGCGACCGCCGTCAGGTGCGGGTGAGGACGGTATTGCCATCGATGACGGCAGGCGGGGTGCGAAAGACCCACGAGCGCAGGAGCGCGAACCGGACGAGTGCGATCAGGCCCCACGCCGCGATGAGGGTGAGGCTCTGCGCGAGGAGACCGCCACCGGCCCACAGGGTGAGGGCGAGCGCGGCCGACGACACCACGACCGACGTGAGGAACATGCCGAGCGAGGCGAGGTAGTGGTGCTGGCGATCGATCCGGCTGCGGTGCCCGAAGGTGAACCGCCGATTGGCCCACGCGTTGCCGATGGCGGTCGCCGCCAGCGCGATGACGTTCGCCCAGATCGGGTGGATCGTCGAATGGAGCAGCAGGTACAGCAGCAGTGAGACGGTGGTGCTCACGGCGCCGACTGCGCCGAAGGTGACGAGCTGGCGTCCCATGTCGTCGGTGAGCGGTGCTCGGGCAAGCGGTCCGAGCGGGGCTTTGCCGCCGCCGCGCAGGAAGGTGCGCGCCACCCGACTGACCCCTTTGAGGTCGTCGGTGGCGGTCTTGCGAACGTCGACGCGACTGTCGGGATCGTCGACCCAGTCGACGGGCACTTCGAGCACGCGGAGCCCGTTGTGTTCGGCGATCAGCAGGAGCTCGGTGTCGAAGAACCAGCCCTCGTCTTCGACGAGCGGCAGCAACACGCGAGCAACGTCGGCGCGAATGGCCTTGAAGCCACACTGTGCATCGCGGAACCGAACCGCGAACACACCGCGGAGAATCACGTTGTAGGAACGCGAGATGATCTCGCGACGTGGGCCGCGGGCGACGGAGGCGCCCGGCGCCAGCCGTGATCCGATCGACAGGTCACTGTGCCCGGTGATGAGCGGCGCGACGAGTGGCAGCAGCGCTTCGAGGCGCGTCGATAGGTCGACGTCGGTGTAGGCGCAGACGTCGGCATCGGTCTGGGTCCATGCGGCACGGAGCGCGCGACCGCGGCCTTTCTGGTCGAGATGGATGACGCGCACCTCGCCGGGATGACGATCGGTGCACGAGCGTGCGACGTTCAGCGTTGCGTCGGTGCTGGCGTTGTCGACGATCGTGATCCGCCAGGTGAACGGCATCGACTCGGTGAGGTAGGCGTGCAGTCGATCGACGCTGGCCGCGAGGACGTGCTCTTCGTTGTAGACCGGGACGACGAGGTCGAGCACGGGCCGTGCGGGGGCGGTGGTCTCGTGGTCCATGGGGCGTGGCCGAGGTTAGTGTCAGCCCGCAAGCGCGACGCAGGCACCGACCGGAGTGTCGTAGCGGATGCTCGCCGCCCAGGTGCCGCCGAGCCACGCCGACGGAAACACCGGGGTGAGGCCGTCGACGGTTCCGGCCAGTTGATCGACCAGCCACGCGGCATAGCGCGCTGCGCCTTGCGGACACACGTGGACACCGTCGGGCTTGCGATCGGGAACGCTGTCACCGTCTATGTCGCGCTCCATCGTCGGACCCCACAGCGCGCTGCTGTCGATCACGTGGATGCGGGTCGGTTCCGCGTCGGCGAGCTCGCGGACGATGGCGAGCTGATCGGCGAGCCCGGCACGAATCAGATCGGGTCGCACCGGTGGCGGGGTGACGAAGACGAGATCGGCGCCCGACCAGAGCACCAGATCTCGGAACCACGTGATCCCTGCTCGCATCGCCTCGGTCGGTGCTTCCGAATCCCACAGTGTCATCTGCACCACCACCAGATCACTGGGGTGCTCGGCGAGCATCCGGGTGTACAGCGGCTTCGGCCGAACGGTGTCCTCCTCGGTGAATCGGGCACCGTCGATCGATCCATCGACCACGGTGGCGCCGGCCGCGCCCACCGCAGCCATCACGGCGGGTGCAAGATCGGCGGCCACAGAGTCACCGATCCACAGCACCGACCCGACGGTCCGGCGCGCGAGCGTGGTGGTCGTCGCGGCCGGCAGCGTCTCCGGTGGCGCGGCGCCGGCCGCCGCAGCGGTTGCCGCACTGGTTGCCGCACTGGTCGATGCACTAGTCGACGCACTGGTCGACGCACTGGACGACGCGGGTGGCGCGGGTGGGACGGCGGGCACCGGGGCGATGCTCGCCAGATCGAAGCTCGCCACATGCCCGCGGCCCGATG
>JBMOFX010000281.1:0-3625 GCA_049318665.1 Ilumatobacteraceae bacterium
ATGACACGCGTGTCGGCGATCGGGCCCGAGATGTCCACCGCCAAGTTGGACATCGGTTCGCGAGAATCGCTGGCGGTGACGACATCGGCCACCAACACGGCGGCCCCGTCCGGATCACGACTCCACCACCCGCCCACTGCCTCGACCCGGTCGGCTGTCGCCGGTGTCGGCACACCGGACCCGCCGCGCACCGTCACCCGCAGCAGCCCCTGCGTTCTCTCCAGCTGGATCGTCCCGCCGCTCGACGGCACTATCAGATCCCTGATCCAGGCGTACGCGGCGGCTTCGACATCGTTCGGGAATCGATCGGCCGATCCGAGCGTGGACTCGATCCGCCACGTGCCGGCAGCCGTCGAGCACAACGACGACAGCGCGGTCGGCAGCCCGTAGCGACGCAGGGCATCGGGGAAGATGCCGTGAGCCACCCGCCGGAGGTCGACGAGCGCGGACTGCGCGAGATCCGCGCCTTGCTCGGCGAGGGCTGCGGCCTCCGCAGCATCGCCCGTGGCGAGATGCCGGTCGACCTCCGCCAAGAGCTCGTCGAGCCGCGACAGGTCGACCATCACGCCATCGCTCAGCGCGGTCTCGATCCGGCGGCGTTCGTCGGCCGTGACAGCGGCGAGCCGGTCCGCCACGTGCCGGGCCTGGGCGCGCTGGCGCACCAATTCGTCATAGGTGCCGCTCGTGAACCTCGCGACCCACTCGCTCGTTCCGAGGACATGGGTGAGGAGCACCGTGATCAGCAGCCACTCGGGCACATTTTCACCGAGGCTCGGTTCGACCGTCACGCCCACGAGAGCCGTCGCTGCGCAGGCCGCCAGGGTGATCGCGATCTGCGGCCGGCGGGCTTCTTGGGGCAACAGCACCACCATGAGGAGGTTGCCGAACACGACGAGCATCACCAGTGGTGCGTATTCGGGCAGGATCAGCGTCGAGCCGATGCCGACGATGGCTTGCGCGACGCTGATCACCCGCAGTGCCCACACCACGCCCGAGTGGTCGCCGGCCGCTCGGTCGAGTATCCGCAGCGCGACCAGGCCACTTGCCACCATCACCCAGCGCAGGCCCCAGAGCGCCCAGATCAGCGGATCGTCCACCTGTGTGAGGCCGATCCACAAGACGGTGAGCTGGACGACGACATCACCGACCATCGCGTACCGGACAGTGGCGCGGGCGCGGGCGCTCGGGTTCTCGGCCGGCGACTCGCCGCGATCGAGCGGCGCCCGATGCGGCGTATCAGCGTCCGCGGGCACGGTTGACGGCGTCGAGGACGGCGTCACTGTCGAGCAGCTCCTTCGGCGTGAACGACACACCGGCAACATCGGGCATGGGCGGCAGTTCGTGCAACGGAGCGGTCGAGCACAGCAGGACCGCCAACGTCGGGTATCGAGCGACGATCATCGCCGCACCACGCATGCCGTCGACCTCGCCGAGATTCACGTCGAGCAACACGAGGTCCGGAAGGTGGTCCATCTGGTCCAACACCGACATCGCCTCGGCCATCGATGACGCCTCGGCAGTGGCGCGGCAGCGGCCGTCGAGTGACAGCGTCGTACGCACCGCATTGCGGAAGCCTTGATGGTCGTCGACCACCATGACCTCGACCATGACCGCGTTCGACAACTCGGTCAACGAATACCTCCGGACTGTCGCTTTGGCGGCGCCTCGTCGGGGTTCATGCGTTGATTATTCACCAACAACCATTGTCCCACATTCGTGCTAGCACCACTGCGCAGGTGTCCGACGCTGCGACATCCGGGCATCATCGGCCCCCACGTATGGTGTGCGGCGTGGAAGCCATCCGGGTGGTGATCGCCGATGACAGCGCGTTGGTCCTCGCCGGGGTCGAGGCGATGCTCGCCGACGGCATCCGCGCGACCGACTCGGCAGATGCGAGCTCGCCTCTCATCGAGGTCTGCGGCCGGGCGTCATCACTCGGCGAGCTCTACGCCCAGGTCGCTGCGTCGACCCCCGACGTCGTCGTGACCGACATCCGCATGCCTCCGAACCATGAGGACGAAGGGATCGCCGCCGCATTGCACCTGCGCGACACGGCCCCGGACCTCGGCGTGGTGGTCTTGTCGCAGTTCGCGGACCCTCTGTACCTCCGTCGCCTCATGTCGGCCGGCAGCCATCGGCGTGGCTACCTCCTGAAGGACCGGCTCGCCACGCCCGGCGAGTTGATGGATGCGATCTCCCTCGTCCACTGCGGTGGCTCGTTCGTCGATCCGACGGTCGTTGGATTGCTGGTTGCGCACCAGCGTTCCGAGGCCTCCTCGCCCTTGTCACGGCTCACCCCGCGAGAGACCGAGATTCTCGCTGCGGTTGCGACCGGGAAGTCGAACGTGGCGATTGGCGAGCAGCTCTTCATCGGTCAACGGTCGGTCGAGAAGCACATCAACTCGATCTTCGCCAAGCTCGACCTGCACGATCACCCGGATGCGAATCGCCGAGTGCGTGCCGTGCTGCTGTTCCTGCGAACGGGCCTCGCGGAATGAACACCCCCAGCTGACCGACTGAGGCGCACGTCTGGTTGCAGATTCGTCGGAAATTCGGTGGTTTCTGCAACCAGAGTTGTTCCGGGACGACCTCTGCCGTGGGAAGCGTGTGACATGGAATGCGGCGCACGGGACGACGTCAGTCGGCCGCGCAGCTAGCGTCGTTCCGGTGTTCGAACTGGTGCGCGTGTTGGATGCCGAAGCGTTGAGCGATGGCGAGTTGTCGGATCTCGGCCTGCGCCGCGACGAGTCGCTTCCCGAGGGCGAGTGGTTCCTCCGCCCCGACGCCCGCCGACCCGAGGCAGCTCGGCTGCAACGCGAGACGAGCGTGGTGGGATCGCTGGTGCGCCTGCACGTGGCCGATCCGTCGATCGCCACGGTGGTCGCGACGGTCAGCGTTCGATTCGCCGACGTGCCGGCGATCATCGAGTGCACGTCGAGCACGGGCCGCATCATCGTGAGCGCGATCGACCCCGTTCGCCTCACGGCCCGTCCCGAGCCGAGCCGATTCCTCGCTCGGCTCACCGGCGCCGAGGTCGTGTCGCCGAGCGACCGGACCATCGGGGTCGGCATCGTCGGGTACGGGCCCTTCGGAGGCATGGGTTACACCCACGGCCTCGCTGCCACCGAGACCAGCGGCCTGCGCTTCACCGCGGTGTGCGACTCGAACGCCGAACGTCGCCAGGCCGCCGAAGCGGACTTCCCGGACGCACGTGGCCACGCCGACACCGACTCGCTGTGCAACGACCCCGACGTCGACGTCGTCATCGTGGCGACGCCGCCGGTCCTCCATGCACCGCTCGCCATGCAGCTCCTGCGAGCCGGCAAGCACGTGGTGGTCGAGAAGCCGATGTGCCTCACCGCCGCGGATGCCGACCTGTTGCTCGCCACCTCCGCCGAGATGGACCGCACCATCACCGTGCACCAGAGCCGTCGATGGGACGGTGACTTCCTGGCGCTGCGCCGAGCCGTCGAGACCGACCTGCTCGGTGAGGTCTTCAACATGGAGACCTTCGTCGGCGGGTTCGATCATCCGTGCCGTTGGTGGCACAGCGACGAGGCGCTTTCCGGAGGCGCCGTCTACGACTGGGGCTCGCACCACATCGACTGGATCCTCGCCCTCTACG
>JBMOFX010000282.1:0-3607 GCA_049318665.1 Ilumatobacteraceae bacterium
CTCGGGCGGCCCTGCCAGAACTCCCACTCGTGCACCGTGGCAAGCCACCCTCCCCAGAACTCGGGGCGCGGCACCGACACCACGTCGGCGAACCGACGCTCCATCGCGGCCACCTGCTCATCGAGCGCGGCGCGGTCGGGCAGCACGCCCGACTGCTGCGACGCCCACGCACCGAGCTGCGACGCTCGGGGCCGCGAGGCGAAGTAGGCGTCACTCTCACTGTCGGGGAGTCGCTCGACCGACACCGTCACCCGCACCTGCCGGTGCAACTGCAGCCACGTGAACAGCATCGAGGCCTTCGGGTTCGCGCCAAGCTGGCGGCCCTTCGCCGACTCGTAGTTGGTGAAGAACTGGAAGCCGCGCACGTCGGCACCGCGTGCCAAGAGATACCGAGACTGCGGGAAGCCGTCGTCGTCGATGGTCGACAGCACGAATGCGTTTGGCTCGACGCACCCGGCGTCGTTTGCCTGGTCGTACCAGACCGTCCACTGCGCCATCGGCTCGGGCAAGAGATCGGCGACGTCGATGCCTGCCGTCTCGTACTCGTGCCGACGCGACGCGAGCGTCACGACGCCGGCACCGGAATCGACTCGGCGCCGCGCATGTACGGGCGGAGCCGCTCGGGGATGACGACGCTGCCGTCGGGCTGGCGGTAGTTCTCCATGATCGCCGCCCACACCCGCGGCACGGCCAGCGCGGAGCCGTTGAGCGTGTTCGCGATGTGTGTGCCCTTCTCACCGGCGGTGCGGTAGCGGATGTCGCCGCGACGAGCCTGGTAGTCGCTGAACCAGCTGACGCTCGACACCTCGAGCCAGCTGTCGCAGCCCGGCGCATACACCTCGATGTCGAACGAACGGTGGTGGCTCTGGCCCATGTCGCCGGCGCAGATGTCGATGATCCGGTAGGGCAGACCGAGCCCTGCGATGAGCGCTTCGGCACGATCGCGCAACTCGATCAACAGCGCGGGGCCCTGGTCGGGTGTCGCCAACGCGAGGATCTCGACCTTGTCGAACTCGTGCGAGCGGAGCATGCCGCGGGTGTCGCGCCCGGCCGAGCCGGCCTCGCGGCGGTAGCACGGCGTGTACGCCATCATCCGCTTGGGCAGCTCGGTGTCGTCGAGCACCTCACCGGCGTAGATCGAGGTGAGTGGCACCTCCGCCGTGGGGATGCACCACAGATCGTCGCGCTCGATCCAGTAGGCGTCGTCCGCGAACTTCGGCAGCTGGCCCGTCGCAGTCAGCGTGGCAGTGGTGACGAGCGTCGGCGGTCGGATCTCCTCGAACGCGTCGGCGTTCATGTCGAGCGCGTATTGGCAGAGCGCCCGCGAGAGCGTGGCGCCGAGGCCGCGTTGCATCGTGAACATCGCGCCGCTGATCTTGGTGGCCCGCTCGTGGTCGAGGATGCCGAGTGCCTGAGCGGTGTCCCAGTGCGGCACCCGCTGGTGCTCGGGATACTCGGCGGGCAGGCCGACCGGGCCGATCACCACCGGGTTCTCGCTGTCGTCGGCACCGTCCGGCGCATCGGGATGCGGGAGATTCGGGATCCGCAGCAGGTGCTCACGCACCGCGGCCTGCACCTCGTCGTGCTCCGCGGCGAGCGCGTGCTCGTCATCACCGAGCGATCGAGATTGCGCCTGGAGTTGTTCGGCCTGCTCGGTGTTGCCCGCCCTGCGCAACGCGCCGACCTGCTTCGACAGGTCGTTCACCTCGGCCCTGATCGCATCGCGCCTCGCCACGATCTCGCGGCTGCGCTCGTCGAGCACGATCACCTCGTCGATCTGGTCGAGCAGATCCGGCTTGCCGCGCCGGGCCAGCGCTGCCCGGACGACGTCGGGCTGGGTGCGGAGGGTGCGAATGTCGATCACAGGATCCTGAGGCTACTGACCCGTCGGGAACACGACCCGCGTCTATAGCGTGCACCGACGTGAGCGTCGTCGAGGTCGAGCAGCTGAGCGTTTGCTACGGCGACCTGCTCGCCGTCGACGGGGTGTCGTTCACGGCCGAGGCTGGGCAGGTGACTGCAGTGCTCGGACCCAACGGGGCGGGCAAGACCTCGACCATCGAGGTCTGCGAGGGCTACCGCACGGCCACCACGGGACGTGTACGCGTCCTCGGTTTCGATCCGGCCGTCGACCAGCAGCGGCTGAGCGAACGAATGGGCGTGATGCTGCAAGACGGTGGCGTCTACCCGAGCGCTCGCGTGCTCGACACGATCCGCCACTACGTCGCGCTCTACGAGCGAGGCGCCGATGCCGAGGCGTTGCTCGAGCTGGTCGGTCTGCGTGAACGCTCGACCGCCTCGTGGCGACGACTGAGCGGCGGAGAGCGTCAACGCCTCTCCCTCGCGCTGGCGTTGGCTGCGAAGCCCGAGGTGGCGTTCCTCGACGAGCCGACGTCCGGCGTCGACGTCAACGGTCGCGACACCATCCGCGGCATCGTCCGCGATCTGGCGGCCCGGGGCTGCGCAGTAGTGCTCGCCACGCACGAGCTCGACGAAGCCGAGCGGCTCGCCGACCGCGTGGTCATCTTCGACCACGGGCATGTGATCGCCGACGGCACACTTGCCGAGTTGCGCGAGGGTCACGACGAGATCCGCTTCCGGAGTGACCGGGGCCTCGACGTGGCCGGCCTCGGCGCCGCCATCGGGCATGCCGTCACGGCGCTCGACGACGAATACCTCGTCGGCGCCTCCCCCGAGCCCCGGCTCATCGCAGCGCTGAGCGGTTGGCTCGCCGACCACGGACACCCGCTCACCGATCTGCGTGGCGGCGCGCAACGACTCGAAGACGTGTTCCGTCGGCTCACCTCGGACGGTGGCACGTGAGCCGGCTGCGCGCCCAGGTGCGCACCGAGGTGATGCTCGTGCTCCGCAACGGCGAGCAACTGCTGCTCACCCTCGGCATCCCGGTGCTGCTGCTGGTGTTCTTCAGCCTCGTCGACGTGCTGCCCACCGGCACCGACGACCCGATCGACTTCCTCGCACCGGGCATCCTCGCGCTCGCCGTGATGAGCACGGCGATGGTGAGCCTCGGCATCGGTACCGGGTTCGAGCGCACCTATCACGTCCTCAAGCGGCTCGGCGCCACACCGCTCGGCCGAGGTCGACTGATCACCGCGAAGATCATCGCGGTCGCGCTCGTGGAAGTCGCCCAACTCGCGATCATCGTCAGCGTCTCGTTCGCGCTGGGCTGGCGTCCCGACTCCCCGCGTTGGCTGCCCGCAGTGGCGGCGATCGTGCTCGGCACGATGGCCTTCGCTGGGATCGGCCTGTCGATGGCCGGGCGGCTGCGCGGCGAGATCAATCTCGCCGCGCTCAACGGCCTCTACCTCGTGCTGCTGCTGCTCGGCGGCATGGTGATCCCGTTCAGCAAGCTGCCCGGCGTGCTCGCGGATGTGGCGCGGCTGCTTCCGTCCGGTGCCCTCGCGGACGTGCTCCGCGAGACGCTCGCGCATGCCGGCGATCAACCTGGCACGAGTTGGATCGTGCTCACCGCGTGGGCGGTCGCGTCACCGCTGCTCGCGCGGCGCCTGTTCCGATTCGACTGACGGCGGCAACGTCTGGTCGAAGACCGCCTGCACCTCGTCGTACGTGAGGGTCGCGTCGTCGT
>JBMOFX010000283.1:0-3504 GCA_049318665.1 Ilumatobacteraceae bacterium
CGTGGTCGACGCTGCCGAGGCACGAGCCCGAGCGTTTGGCCGCGCCATCGGCAGGCGGGGGGTGACGCGCGCGCTCGTGCCGCGACCACCGACGAACGATGACGTGCCGTCGCCAGCGGGAACGCTCGGCACGATCGAGTACGCCACGGTGTTCGCCTTGCCGATCTCGTAGCCCGCTTGGTTCGGCGCGAGGGCCACCGTGATGGTCTCCTCGGGCTCGGGCGTGGCGCCGCCGTAGCCGCGGTCGAGCTGCCATTGGGTGAGGGCGCGCCGCGTTTCCTCGGTGAACAGCGAGTCGACCTGCTCGATCGGATAGCCCGCGCCCGAGAGGATGCTCTCCAACTGGCGGACGTCGGGTCCATCGGATCCGACATCGAGGGTGCGGAAGAACGCGAACTCGCCGTCGACAGCAACCGCGGTCCGGCCGTCGAGTGCGAACAGCGGGTCTCCCGACTCGACGGTGTCGCCGTCGGCCACCGCGACCGACGACACCTTCCCGTCGACCGGCAGGTTGATCTCCTGGGTCTCTTCTCGCCGCACCTTGCCTTGGATCGTGAGCACGTCGTTCAAGTCGCGTCGCTCCACCGCGCGCGGCACGATCAACAGTTCATCGCCGACCGCTTCATCGGCAGTCATCCGCCCGACCGCCAGGCCCGTACCGACCAGCACCGCGACGCCGACCCCGATACCCGTCCACCGCCTCCATCCCATCCGCCGATACTCCTGTCAGTCTTCGAGGCTCTGCTCGCTGAGGCACTGGTTGATGTCTCGCTCGTCGAGCACACCTTCAGCGTTCTGGAACACCGCCGGCTCGAGCAGTCCGATCGCGCTCGTGGTCGTCTCGACCGTCCAGCCCTTCCCTTCGAGGCAGTCGCGCAACGAGGTGAACACCTCGTTGCGCTGCTCGACTTCCTCGGGTGTGAGCGACGAGCGCGTCACCTGTACCTCTTGGAGGATGGCGACGATGTCGGTCCGGGCCGCGCACGTCGACACTGCGTCGACGTAGTCGGGGTCTTGGTATGCGGGGTTGTTCTGATCGAGGAGGTCGCCATCGATGCCGTACCCGCGATCCTCGAGGCACCCACGGAACTTCCCGAATGCGTCGAACAGCTTGATCTCGGGTGGGCGGTCGTCGACGTTCTGGGGCACGGTGTCGCCCGCAACGGTCGTTGGCGCCGCGGGGTCTGCGGTTGCCGGCACCGTGGTGGTGCTCTCCACCGGGCGCCGCTGCTCGCTCACCTGCGTGGGTGTGAGCACCTGGACGTCGTCGACTCCCCGCACGACCACCTCGCCGGTGGCGGCTTGCGAACCGCACGCGGCAAGCACGACGAGCATGAAAACGATCGAAACTCCCCGCCTCGCCGCTCGTGTCCCCACAGAGCGACGCTAGCAACGATGTGCCCGCGGGGACCCGTCGGAGCGTCAGCCGACCTCGTTCACGAGCGGCAGGCCGGAGGTCCAGCGCGCAAGGTTGTCGACGAAGACATCCGTGGCGCGTCGGCGGGTGGAGCGAGTGGCCCCGGACGAGTGCGGGGTGATGATCACGTTCGGGAGATCCCAGAGCGCGCTGTCGGCGGGCAGTGGCTCCACGTCGGTCACGTCGAGCGCGGCAAAACCGATCTGCTTCGAGCGCAGTGCGTCGACCAACGCCGGCTCGTCGACGAGTCCACCGCGACCGACGTTGACGAGATGCACACCTGGGCGCATCACTTCGATCATGCGCGCGTCGATCAGGTGACGGGTCTCGTCCGTGAGGGGCACGGCGAGCACGACCGTGTCGGCGATCGCGAGCACCTCGTGCAGGCGATCGAAGGTCCACGTCTCGCAGGGCTCATTGCCCTGCACGGTGCGACGCATCCCGATTGCGCGCATGCCCAACTCACCGAGCAGGCGAGCGCTCTCGATGCCGATCGGGCCCATGCCGATGACGGCAACCGTCGTGCCTTCCACGTCGTCGACATCGTGCTCTCGCCAGCGATGTCCGGCCTGCTCGCGCAGCTCGTGTGGCAGATCGCGTCGCATCGCCAGCACGGTCATCACCACGTGATGTGCGATCGAGCGGGCGGACGCGCCACTCGAGTTGGTGAGTCGCACACCCCGGTCGAGGAACATCCGGAATACCGGGTGGTCGACGCCGGCGCTGAACGTGTGCAGCCAACGCAGGTTCGGTGCCTCGAGGCAGACGCGCATGTACGACGCCGAGTGGTCCGGCCAGAGGTCGTCGGACAGGCTCGCCACCTCGATCCGTTCGATCGTGTCGGCATGGACGTGGGCGCCGGGAACGAACACGATCTCCTCGCATCCGGGAGCCGCGTCGCGGATGTCGTCACCACGCGCGTCCCACACGGTCTTCGACAGGAACACGCCGGTCATCGGGCCATCACCCGAGCGAGATTACCGACGGTCGGTGCGCGTGCCGTGGTGGTAGCGCAGTTCGTGGCGCAGCGTGCCGTCGGCACGCCACTTGCGCAGCGCGGCCTCGCCACGACTGCCGTCATTGCGCCTGCCTGAGACAAAGCGCTCCTCGTAGTGGATCGAGCCGTCCGCGAAGTACCCGCGCACTGCAGGCGTGTTCGCATCGGGGTCGCACAACTGACCGTCGCGATAGTGCATCTCGTACTTCACTCCGCCGTCGGCGCGGTGAAGTCGGTAGGCCGGCACGTCGTGTGCGGGATCAACGAGGACCCCGTTGGTGTACCACGCCACCACACGCTGGTCGTTCGCGAACTGCCGACGAACCCGACCGTTGAACCCGTCGGGCACCGGCGCGTCATGCGCTAGGTCGAGCGTGGTGATGACCTTGAACGTCATCGAGTTCGGGAGCAGGTCCACGCCCTCGTATCGGCCGATCACCAACCCGACTTGAGCGGGAGTGTTCGCGCTGAACGGTTGGTCAGACCGCGAGGAGGTCGCGTGCGCCGGTGTCGCTGCTCGGGTGACGCAACTTGCTCATCGCCCGGGCCTCGATCTGGCGGATGCGCTCACGCGTGAGGTTGAAGTGCTCGCCGACCTCTTCGAGCGTGCGCGGCTCGCCACGGTCGAGGCCGAAGCGAAGCTTGAGGATCTCACGCTCGCGCTCATCGAGCGGTGCCAACAGTCGAGCGATCTCCTCGGGGAGCAGCGCGGTGGCCGCCACTTCGAACGGGCTCTCGGCCGACCGGTCTTCGACGACATCGCCCAACTCGGCGTCGCCGTCCTCGCGCAGCGGCTCGCTGAGCGACAGCGGCTCGGCGGCGAAGCGCAGTGCCTCGGTCACCTTGTCCTCGGGCATCTCGACTTCCTTCGCCAGCTCCGAGAGCGTGGCGGGACGGCCGAGCTTCAGCTCGAGGCGGCTGCGCGCCTTCTGCAGGCGGGCGAGCGTGTCGCCGGCGTGCACTGGCAGGCGGATGGTGCGGCCGGTGTTCGCGATGCCGCGCGTGATGGCCTGGCGGATCCACCACGTGGCGTACGTGGAGAACTTGAAGCCCTTGCGCCAGTCGAACTTCTCGACGGCGTGCATGAGGC
>JBMOFX010000284.1:0-3486 GCA_049318665.1 Ilumatobacteraceae bacterium
GGCGAGGCGGAAGTAGCGGTCGACGATCTGCACGTGGACTGCGTCGTCGGTCTGCAACCATCCGGCGATCGCCTTCGTGGGAAAGCATCGATTCGAGAACGTGCACACGAACACTGCGCCGGGCCGGAGCACTCGGGCGACCTCGTCGAACACCTCGATCGGGCGAGTGAGGTAATCGACCGACACGCAGCACACCGCGGCATCGAATGTCGCGTCGTCGAACGGCAGCGACGGGGTCGCGTTGAGGTCGTGGACGACCCGCTCGGTCGCTGCTTCGTTGGCATCCAACTCGTCGCCACGCATACCGAGCACCGTGAGTTGATCCGGTGCGGTCCGGAAGTGCGAGATCCACGACGACATAAGGTCGAGCACATGAACATCCCGAGTCGGGATCAGTTCGTCGTAGATCGCACCCACCGCAGCGATGGCACCGTCGTCGATGTGGGTGACGAGCCGAGGCACGGCGTAGAACCGACTGTCGGGCGCAGGATCGCTGCGCTGAAAGAACCACGGCGGGAACTGGTCGTACCGATCGTCTCGGTGGTCGGCGGCTGCATCCACGCTCGCCAACATCCCACGCTCCCGCCTCACCTGCGTTGGCGAACTCCGTCTCGATGGGGACCCCAGATCAACCGAGAGGCGGACGGCATTCACACACACCGGGGCTAGGTTCCACACCAATGGCACGTCCGCATCCCATCGTCTGGCTCCGCGAGCGCCCGCCGGTGTACGACGCGCTTGTCGCCGGCGTTCTTGGGGTGATCGGCGTCTTGACGCTGGCCTTCGCGGAGGTCGACCCTGACCCGCCATCGCGATGGCTCGGTCTTCCATTGGTGCTGCTGTCGACGCTGCCGCTGTTCTGGCGTCGACGCTCGCCTGCGGCGGTGCTCGCCGTCGTGCTCGTTCCACAGTTCATCCTCGATGCCGCCAACTGGGGCAGCGCCGGCTGGCTCAACCTGTTCATCGCGGCCTACTCGGTCGGTGCGTACATGTCCGGACGTGCGCTGTGGCGAACCGCCATCGCGGCGATCGTTGCCGCGACCGTGTTCCTCATCGCAGGGTTGTTGGTCGACGATGAAGTCATCTGGCAGGGAGCGCTCTCTCTTGTCGTTGTCCTCGCTGCGATGATCGTCTTGGGCGACAACATGCGCCGCCGACGCGAACGCGCTGCGGAGCTCGTCGAGCGAGTCGAGCGCGCCGAGCGCGAGAAGGAACTGCTCGCGCAGCAACAGGTGCAACTCGAGCGCACTCGCATCGCTCGCGAATTGCACGACGTGGTGGCCCACAGCGTCAGCGTGATGATCATCCAGGCCGGCGCCGCCCGCCGGCATGTGGCCACCAGCCCCGACCAGGCGACCATGCTGTTGGAATCCATCGAGTCGACGGGCCGCGAGGCGATGATCGAGATGCGCCGCGTCTTGGGCGTGTTGCGCAGCGAGCGCGCTGAGGACGACGCACGACAGCCGCAACCGTCGCTCGATACGCTGCCCGATCTGGTGGCGAGTGCCCCCGACCTCCCCGTGCAGCTGCAGACCGACGCCGATGTGACCGCGGTGCCGCCAGGCATCGAGCTCAGCGCCTATCGCGTGGTGCAAGAGGCGCTCACCAACATTCGACGTCATGCCGGCCGCGTCGATCGTGTCGACGTCTCGATTCGACAGCTCGACGGCTCCCTCCAGGTGGAGATCTGCGATGACGGTCGTGGCGCCGCGCACGCCCCCCATGAGGCCGACGACGAAGCGGGCTACGGGATCCTGGGCATGCGCGAACGCGTCGGTCTGTTCGGTGGCCAGCTCATCGCCGGGCCCCGAGCCGGCGGCGGCTGGCGAGTACTCGCCACCTTCCCCCTGGAGCCGTCGTGATCCGGGTGATGCTGGTCGATGACCAGGCGATGGTTCGGACCGGCTTCCGACTGATCATCGAGTCGGAACCCGGCTTCACCGTGGTGGGCGAGGCAGCAGATGGGCGCGAGGCGGTCGAGATGGTCGATCGGTGTCGTCCCGACGTCGTCTTGATGGACGTCCGAATGCCCCACGTCGACGGCATCGCGGCGACGGGCCTGATCAGCCGACGCGAGCATCCGCCACGCGTGCTGATCCTCACCACGTTCGACCTCGACGACTACGTGTACGCCGCGTTGCGCGCCGGTGCCAGCGGGTTCATGTTGAAAGACGCTTCGCCCGAGCACTTGCTGGACGCGATTCGGGTGGTGCACCGCGGCGACGCATTGCTCGCACCATCCGTCACGAGGTTGCTGATCACGGAGATCAATCGTCGCCCACCCGCCGACGCGGCGACGCCAACGCCCGGACTCGCCGACCTCACCGAACGCGAGCTCGACGTGATGAAGCTCGTCGCCAAGGGGATGTCGAACAGCGAGATCGCCGAGGCGCTCTACCTGGGGGAAGCCACCGTCAAGACCCACGTCGGACGGGTGCTCGCCAAGCTCGATCTGCGCGATCGCGTCCAGGTCGTGGTGGCCGCGTACGAGAGCGGCCTGGTCAGCCCCGGCAGCGACGCGGACTGACGACCCGCCGATCCACCGGCCCGGTCATCCCATCGGGTGAGGCCGATCAACCTCACAGTGGATGTGGAAAGCCGCCGCGAGCGGGTACAACGTCTGGCATGACATCGACGTTCAACTCTTCCAGCGGCGCCGCGGGCGCCTCCACCAGCGTGGCGGCGGCCGGCGCCATGGATGCCACGAAGATCTACGGCTCGGGTGACAGCGAGGTCCGTGCGCTCGACGGCGTGACCGTCTCGTTCGAGGCCGGCCGCTTCACCGCCATCATGGGCCCGTCGGGCTCGGGCAAGAGCACGCTGATGCACTGCCTCGCTGGCCTCGATTCCCTCACCAGCGGCGCGGTGTACGTGGGTGACACCTCCCTCGCCACACTCAACGACAAGCAGCTCACCGAGTTGCGCCGGACGGCGATCGGGTTCATCTTCCAGGCCTACAACCTGGTCCCGACGCTCACAGCGCTCGAGAACATCACGCTGCCGCTGTTGCTCGGCGGTTCGAAGGGCGACCAGGAGTGGATCGACCGCGTGGTCACCACCGTCGGCCTCAGGGATCGACTCAAGCACCGCCCGAGCGAGCTGTCGGGTGGTCAGCAGCAGCGTGTGGCGGTGGCTCGCGCGCTGGCGAGCCAGCCGACGATCATCTTCGCCGACGAGCCGACCGGCAACCTCGACAGCCGAACCGGCGCCGAGATCCTCGAGTTCATGCGCCTGGCGGTCCGCGAGCTCGGCCAGACCATCGTGATGGTCACGCACGATCCGGTCGCCGCAAGCTACGCCGACCGAGTGGTGTTCCTCGCCGACGGCAAGATCGTCGACGAGATGCAGGAGCCAACGGCTGACCGCGTGCTCGACCGCATGAAGCACTTCGGGGAGTGACCGCATGTTTCGCATCGCATTGAAGAGCACGCTGGCCCGCAAGGGACGCCTGATGCTCACCGCGCTGGCGATCATCGCCGGATGCGC
>JBMOFX010000285.1:0-3482 GCA_049318665.1 Ilumatobacteraceae bacterium
GCCTTCACGCACAGCCAGCCCAGATCCTCCATCGGGTCGCCGACGTGGGCGAGCTCCCAGTCGAGGACGGCACGCAACCCGTCCGGGCCGACCATCACGTTGCCGAGCCGGAAGTCGCCGTGCACGATCGACGACGTTGACGATGCGGGCCGGTACTGATCGAGCCAGCGGAACGCGAGCTCGAACGCAGGGTGCGGCTGGCCCAGGCCGTCGAGCATCTCCCGGTACTGCTGCACCTGGTCGGTTGCGGGCAGCCCGGGCACCGCGTCCGTAGGCACCGCGTGCAACCGGGCGGCCGCGGCACCAAGCTGCGCAGCGAGGAGCGGTCGTGCGGCGCTGAACTCGTCGTCACGCAGGATCTTGCGCGCGATCGTCTCGCCGTCAACCGCGGCGAGGATCATGTACGACCCGCCGAGCGGAGTCTCTCCGACGTCGGACGCCAGCAGCTGAGCCACCGGCACCCCTGCCTCGGCAGCGACTCGCAGCACCGCGGCCTCCATGCCCATGTCGCGGATGTCGCCGCCACGCTGGCGCTGCAGGATCAACGCACGGCCATCCGCCTCGAACCGCCAGGTCTCGCGTGACGCTCCGCCCGAGAGTTGCTGCAGCCCGGTGACCACGTCCACCTCGAGCACCGAGGCGAGCTGCTCAGCCAGGTCGCCGGCACGGCGAGGAAGTCGGTCGTCCGATGGCATTCCCACGAGCCTTGCCGACGCGTGCTCGTTCAGCAGAACGCAGCGATGGTCGGATACGGATTGACCGCCGCGCCGCCTTCCGGATGGATCTCGAAGTGCAGGTGTGGCACCGAGAACTGCGCATTGCCGGTCTGGCCGAGATAACCGATGATCGTGCCTCTGGTGACGAGACCGGTGGCCGCCCAATCGTCGAGGTGGGCGTAGTAATACCGCGTGCCGTCGACACCGTTGAGCGACACCGCACGACCGCCGAGAGTGTTGGTGCGGGCGGTGACGACACCGTCGACCACCGCGACGAGCGGAAGACCGCGCTCGCCGATCATGTCGACCCCTTGGTGCACCCGGCCACCGCTGCGCGGCGCACCCCAGGTGTCACTGAAGAAGACCCCGGTGCCCTGCACTGGGCAGAGCCATCCGTCGCCGCCGAGCACGCCGGGTGACGCGCCCGGTCGTCCACCGGCACCCCCGCGTCCGGTGAGCCCACCTGCCGTACCGCTCACCGACTTCGGCACGGTGACGGGTGCGTCGATGTCGTCCTCGTCGTCCGGCGTCGTCACGAGTGGCACGGTGGTCTCGTTGATCGCCTGGTTGATCGGATCGTTCGCACGCTGCTGCTCGGCCGCGCTCGCAGCGGCGGCCTCCAACTTGCTCCGACGCGATGCCTGCTCGGCGGCCAGCGCCTTGCGAATGGCTGCGTCTTTCAGTCGATCGGCCTCAACGCGCTTGAGTGCCTGGATCTGGGCCATTGCCTCGGACGTACGACGCTCGAGCTCGTCACGAGCCTGTTGTGCCGAGCGCTGCGATATCGCGAGTTCCGCTTGCTTGTCGGCCAGCTGGCGGCTCAGCGCCCCGAACACGTCGAAGTCCTCCGCCGAGGTCTCGTTGACCACGCCGACCAACACGTCCATCTGCGCCCGGTCGGCCGCTTGCGCGAAACCCGTGAGGAGCGGGATCGATTGGCTGCCCGATCGGGTGAACCGGTTGATCGCGACGGCTTCGATGTTCGCCTTCAGTTGCGCGATCTGGGCCTCGAGCTTGGCGATCTCAGCGGAGAGCTGGCTCTGTTCGACATCGAGCACATCGAGTTTCGACTCGGCGGAGAACAGCGCGTCGGCCGCGGCGTTGGCACGATCACGGGCGTCGGCGATCTCCTTCGCTGCCTGCTGGGCGGCAGCGTCGGTGGTGGCGTCAGTGGCCGGCGCCGTCGGGGTGGTCGCCGCACTACCGGCGTGGGCAACGGGCACCGCGGCCGTCGGCAGGAGCACGGCGAGGGTCGCCACCAGAGCGATGATCGAGCGCATGCGAATGTCAACCTACCGTCCGGCGGAGTTCGGTTTCTGGCACAAGGCTCCCCTAGGTTCTGCCGGTGCCTACCGCTCCCGTGACACCCCTCGTGCTCGTCGGCGTGTCGTTCGTCCGCGACGAGCGCGTGATCCTCGCGCCGCTCACCTGGAGCGTCGAGCAACACGAACGGTGGCTGGTGCTGGGCGCGAACGGATCGGGCAAGACCACGCTCACCCGCATCGCTGCGCTGTACGAACACCCGTCGTCGGGCACGGTGACGGTGCTGGGTGAACGGCTCGGCTCGACCGACATCCGGACGCTTCGGCGTCGGGTCGGCTACTCGTCGGCCGCGATGACCGCGCAGATACGGCCGGAGCTCACCGCAGAAGACGTCGTGATGACCGCCAAGTACGCCGCGCTCGAGCCGTGGTGGCATCGCTACGACGACGACGACCGCGCTCGCGCCCGCGACTGCCTCGACCGAATGGGCGTCGCTCGATTCGCAAGCCGATCGGTCGGCACGCTCTCCTCCGGTGAGCAGCAGCGCGTGCTGCTCGCGCGCACGCTGATGAACGACCCGGGCCTGCTCCTCCTCGACGAGCCGAGCGCGCGTCTCGACCTTGGCGGGCGCGAGCAACTCGTTGCGGCTCTCGCCGAACTCACCACCGACCTGTCCACGGCACCGCTGGTGCTCGTCACCCATCACCTCGACGAGGTACCCGATGGGATGACCCACACGCTGCTGCTTCGCCACGGCGAGGTCGTCGCCCGTGGTCCCATCGACGACACCCTCACGTCGGAGGCGCTGAGCGACTGTTTCGAGATGTCGCTTCGGCTCGAACGCCGCGACGACGGACGCCTCAGCGCGTGGGCTCCTCGTGACCGCCGCGAGTTCCGTCCGAGCTGACCAGTTCGAGCAATCGCTCGCGGCCGGCCACGATCTGCTCACCGAGCACCCGTTCCATCACGCCACCAGTCCACAGCGCGCCGCCGTAATGCAAATGCATGTCGAGACGGGAACCGTCGTCGGTGGGAAGCACTGCAACGTCGAGCACCCAGGCGGAGTGATCACGACCGTCACGTTCGACGCGCTCGAAACGCACGTGGCCCGACGCTTCGTCGTGCACCGTGCGGACCATCCGAAGCCGCTTCGATCGCGCGAACGGGCCGAGTCGGGCGCGGAGCTCGACGAGCCATGCGGGCGTGCCATCAGCCTCGGGTGCATCGGCCGCAACGGAGTGCGCCAACGGCATCCACTGCGGGTAGTCGTCGAGGGCGTCCACCAGCACGAACAACGCGGCTGGCGCACACGGCGCGTCGAGCGAGGCAGCGACGTCCACCGATCAGCGGTGCCGCGGGATCGTGCCGTTGAACGCACGTGCGAGCAGCGTGCCACGCGTCTTCAGCAGCCCGGCGAGATCGTCGGACTGGTCGAAATGGGGCATCCACGCCATCGGCTCGTCATCGACCTTTGGGGGGTCGGCAACCGCCACCGCGACCTCG
>JBMOFX010000286.1:0-3482 GCA_049318665.1 Ilumatobacteraceae bacterium
GCAACAACCCGACGTTCTCTCCTGACGGCACGAACTTGCTCGCGAAGAACGCCCCACAACCGCAGGCCTGCGACAAGCAGGGCGTGACCATGTGCCCGAACGGCACCGGGGGACTCTCGAACGTCCCGACAGCAGTCGCAGGTGGCACCACTGGCGGCAGTGGTACGACGGCGACGACCGTGCCACCGGCCGGTGGTGGTTCGACGGGTGGCGCAGGCGCCACCGCAACCACCGCACCTCCTGCGGGTGGTGGCTCGGGTGGTGGTGGGTCGGCCGGTGGAACGGTGACAACGATCGCCGGAGGCGGCACAGGCACAGGCACAGGCACAGGCACAGGCACAGGCACAGATGCCGGCACCGGCACGGCGACAGACCCGGGCACCGCAGCAGGCTGCGACCCCGACACGGGCATTTGCGCCGACGGTTCCATTCTCGTCATCAGCGGTCAGGTCGACCCCAGCACGGGCCAGCCGAACGAGGTTGCGAGTGGTGCGCCCGTCGGTCCGGTGTTGCCGACCACCCTCGACTCATCGAGTGCCTCTGGCACGACCCTTGCGCTCGTGCTGCTTGTCATCATCCTGATGCTCGCCGTCGTCGTCGTGCCCGCTCTCAGCTGGCGCTACTTCAGCGAACGTGGCGCGTCATGAGTCGGCGCCCGAATTGGCTCCTCGGCCCATTGGCGATCGTGGTTCTGGGTTCGCTGGTCGTGGGGAGCGGCCGCGCCGAGGATCCGGTGCCCGGCGGCTCAGGCACGGACACCTCCTTGCCGGCGACCGATTCGCAGGTGACGGTGAGTGGTCGCGGCACGTTCTCGTCGCTCAAGGTCACGGTCAACCAGACGAAGAGCCTCACGAACCAGGCTGTGTCGATTAGCTGGACCGGCGGTGCGCCGACGGTCACGAGCCCCGGCCTGTTCTCAGCCAACTACCTCCAGATCATGCAGTGCTGGGGCGACCCGGACGGCACGAACGCCGACAACCCCGGACCGCCTCCCGAGCAGTGCCAGTTCGGCGCCATCGCGAGCACATCGGGAACGGTGAACTCGTCGCTCTACCCCAATCCGGTCGCGGTGCAACGGGTCATCGGCGTCGTCGGTTCGAATGGGTTCGATGCCGTGAAATCGCAGGGCTTCGTCGACACGCGAACGGGTTTCGTGTGGAAGCCGTTCAAGGCCGTCAACGGAAAGACCATTGACGTCCAGGTCGACCCGATCTTCGTTCCGGGCGTGAGCGGCGGCAACTCGTGGCTCAACCCGTATTTCAACTCCATCACGACCAACGAGGTTCCTGGTTCGAAGACCGACCAGAACGGTAACGGCACCGAACTGTTCGAAGTCCAGACGGGTTTCGAGGCAGACGGTCTCGGGTGCGGCAAGAAGGTCCAAGTGCTTCCCGGGGGCGGCACGAAGATTCCGCAGTGCTGGATCGTCGTCGTCCCTCGCGGAGATTCGCTGAGCGAGAACAAGGGCAGTTCTTCGGAGAGTGGGATCGCAAGAGACCCGGTCGGTACCTCGCCGTTGATCCTGTCGTCATGGGCGAACCGCATTGCGATCCCACTCGAGTTCCAGAACCTCGATCAGCCGTGCGCGCTCCAGGACAAAGAACGTCGACTGGTCGGTTCCGATCTGCCCATCATCGCGATCTCGAGTTGGCAACCGGTGCTCTGCTCGGGCACGTTGCCGCCGTACTCGTACGCCAACGTCGGCGATCCAGGGGCACGTCTGCAACTCGCCGTCGGGGGGCAAGGATCGCCCGGCATGATTGCGGTCTCGAAGCCGCTTGACGCGTCACCCACCGACACCACCAATCCGCCCGTCTACGCGCCGCTCACGTTGTCCGGGGTGACGATCTCGTTCAACATCGATCGCAACGTCGACATCACTGCGCCAGCCGATGAACTCGCGCTCGATGCCATCCGCGTGGCTCGCCTCAACCTCACACCGCGTCTCGTGGCCAAGCTGCTCACGCAGTCCTACCGGGCGAACGTCGGCATTCAGTTCATCGTTCCCGAGACCTACACGTGGGCATCGAAGAACGCCAACAGCCTCATCAGAGACCCGGACTTCCGACGCTTCAACCCCGAGTTCGTGTACCTCATCGAGTCCGAGAGCCGAACGCTGTCCGGGCTGCAGGTCGCTGCGGGCAACGCCGACGCAGCAGAGTTCGTATGGCAGTGGATCCTCGCCGATCCAGAGGCCCGCGGCTGGCTGGATGGGCAGGCCGACGAGTGGGGCATGAAGGTGAACCCGATCTACAGCACGAACGCGACCCTCAACACGACGGGTGTTGCCTTCGGCAACCCCGCACCGAACGGCTTCCCGAAGTCAGATCCGTACTGCTTTCAGGCGGAGCCCCGCGGTGTGAACAATTCGATCATCCCGCCCGTACTGTGCGGCACGGATTGGTTGCCATATGCCCGCAACCTGGGGGAAACCGCCAAGATCGCTCGTATTGGATTCGATGGAGCGCGTATCGTCGAGAACGCGAACGCGGCGAACGCATCCCAAGTGTGGAACCGCACCGGTGTGCAGAACCCGGGACGCAAGGCGATGCTTGCGATCAGCGACACCGCGTCGTCGGCGCGGTTCGGGCTCCAGATGGCGAGCCTCAGCCGAGCCGGTGACGTGGGTGCTCAGCGGGAGTTCATCGCCCCGACAGACGCCTCACTCAGAGCTGGCGTCGCCGCGATGACCGTCGACGCCCGCACCGGCGCCCGGCTACCGAAGCCGGACGGGTCCGCGCCGGGCGCGTATCCGTTGACGACACTCACCTACGCGATCTCGAAGCCGCTGTCGATGGACGCTGGCGAACGGAGCGACTATGCGGCGTTCGTCGAGTACGCCACCGGTGCCGGACAGGTGAGCGGGTTGGGTGTGGGTCAACTCCCGCGCGGCTACGCGCCGTTGCCGGATGCGCTGGTCACCGAGGCCTCGAAGGCCGCAACGCAGATCCGGACCATGAAGGCCCCGGAGGTCCCGGCGAGCACCACCACGACCACGACGACGATCGCGCAGAGCAGCGCCGGTCCGACCCCCACCACGGTTCGGCGCCCCAGCGGCTCCGGTAGTGCCGTCACGACCCCTCCGGTGACGACCGAGCCACCGGTCACGACCGACGTGGTGACGGAGACGACGACGGTGGAGACCACGGTGCCCACGACCATCGCGGTTGACACGACGGTGCCGACGTCAACCACGATCGCCGTGACACCCGCGGACGACCTACCCGGCGGGCGATTCGCGATGGCGGGCTTCGGTGCGGTCGCGGCGATCGCGTCGCTCATCGCGCTCCAGATCACTAAGGCCCCCCGTCGGGCGTCCGAGCTGACTCCGTCGAGGGGCGCGTCATGAGGCGCGTTGTCGGCTGGTTGTCGGCCGCGACGGTGCTCTGCCTCGTCGGCGGCCCGGTGGTGTCTGCGTCCTCCCCCACGGTGCCCGACTCGGTGGTGAAGGGTCGTGTCGGTGATGTGCGAATCGTCGACGT
>JBMOFX010000287.1:0-3457 GCA_049318665.1 Ilumatobacteraceae bacterium
GGTGGGAACCGACGTCGAGGTAGAGGCGGGCGCCGTTCTGCAAGAACACGTTGCTGCTGCGTCCCCAGCTGACGACCCGGCGGAAGAGATACCGCGCCACCTCGTCCGGACTGAGGCGCCGCTGCCCGCGAAGGGTGCAGGTGACGCCGTACTCGTTCTCGAGGCCGTAGATGCGGCGCTCCATGTCGACAACCTAGCGCCACCCTCCCACCCCCACCCCGACCGAGTCTCAGGCACTCGGTTGACGAGGATCAGCGCGGTGTCGCTCGGCGGAAGTTGAGGGACGATCCGGGCGGCCGTTGCGCGACGATCGACAAGTCCGCCGGGTCGACCACCGCGATGACCGGATACCCGCCGGTCGTCGGATGATCGGCGAGCATCACGATCGGCCGGCCGTCGGGCGGCACCTGCACGGCCCCCTCCACGAGACCCTCCGAGGGCAGCTCTCGCTCGACCGAACGTCGAAGCGCTGGCCCGTCGAGACGAAGCCCGACCCGATCACTCGCCGGAAGGATCGTCGACGTGGCCCGGACGAGGAGGTCGAACGAGCCGTCGTCGAACCAGTCGACGCGAGGTCCCGGCCACAGGCGCACCGACGCGTCGAGCGCCGGTGGCACCGCGGCTTCGCCCAACGGCGGCACGGCAGGCTCCGGTCCGATCGACACTGCATCACCGTCGACGGAGACGACACCGCCCCGCACCGCGAGATAGGTGCGCGCCCCACCACGAAGACGCCCGATGCGCATCGATGCGCCAGCTGGTAACGCGACCGGGATCCCCCATCCGAGCGGCGGTCCACCGTCGACGTAGAGCTCGGCGGGGCTTCCGGTCACGCACACGACGACGGCGCGCTCGGCCAGCAGCGTGAGACCACCGGAGGTCTCGAACGCCGTTGCGTCGCTTGCGTTGCCGACGAGACGGTTGCCGAGTCGATGCGCATCGAGATCCACGGCACCGCCGCGGCTCCGTCCGAGGTGTGCGAGCCCCGGTCGACCGGCATCGCGAACCGAGGTGGCGACACCCCAGGCGAGCACGCGGAGCACCGTCATCGGGGCACGAATCGCACGGTTGCGCCGGGTTGGAGCAGCGCCGGCGATGGGCGCTCCTCGTCCCACATGGACGCATCGGTATGGCCGAGGAGGTGCCAACCGCCTGGTGAAGCGGAGGGGTACACCGCGCTGTACTCGCTGGCGATGGCGACCGAACCGGCGGGCACCCGTGGTCGTGGGGTCGACCGTCGCGGCAGATGCAGCGCCGGCGCGAGCCCGACGAGGTAGGCGAACCCGGGCACGAATCCGCAAAACGCCACGGTGTAGACCGGCGCGGTGTGCAGGGCGACGACCTCCTCGACGCTCAGATCCAGGCCGAATGCGACGTCATCGAGGTCAGCCCCGTCGTACACCACGTCGAGCGTGATCGGTTCGGGAACGTCGCCAACGGACGGTGACGGCGCGGGCACCTCGAGGATGGCTCGCACCGCAGCAGCAGCCGATCCGTCGTGCACCACCAGGACGGTGCGCGCCGCCGGCACGATCTCGCAGACACCGGGGAGGTGGAGGCTCCGAAGGGCCGCCGCAGCGCTGAGCACGTCGTCGAGCGTGTCGTACTCGGCGAGCACTGCTCGCGGACCTGCCGGCAGGATCCGCACGGCCATCACGCGAACGCAGCGACGACGTACCCGGCGGCGACCATCGCCTGACGCGCCGCGTCGGCGAGTGCTGCCGCGTCTGGCGTGTCGCCGTGTACGCAGATCGAACGCACGCCTGACACCGCCAGTCGCAACGCCTCCGCAGCGACCTCGTCGGGCTCCACGAGCAGCGCACCCGGCCGCCCACGCGGCACCAGTGTCCCCTCGGCCGTATAGCCGCGATCGGCGAAGCCCTCTTCGACGAACGCGATCCCCGCGGCCGACGCGTGCGTTGCCACGACCGCGCCCGGAAGCCCCAGCAACGGAAGTCGACCACCGTGCGCGACCAGCGCTGCCACGACGGCCGCCGCCTGCACGTCGTGGTGGACGATCGCGTTGTACAGCGCGCCGTGGGGCTTCACGTACCGGACTGCCGTGCCCTCCACGCGGGCGATGCCCTCGAGCGCAGCCAGTTGGTAGAGCACACCGTCCGTCAGCTCGGCAGCGTCGACATCGATGAACCGGCGTCCGAAGCCCGCCAGGTCGCGGTAACTCACCTGTGCACCGACCACCACGCCCTTCGCCGCGGCCGAGGCGCACGTGGAGCGCATGATCGTCGGATCTCCGGCGTGGAACCCACATGCCACGTTGGCCGACGTGATGACGGCCATCAACCCCTCATCGTCACCGAGCGTCCACCGTCCGAAACCCTCACCAACGTCTGCGTTGAGGTCGATCGAACCTGTCATGCCCATGCGCGGCTGGCGTCAGCCGGCGATCAGCGGAGCGACCTCGTCGTCCGACAGTCGACGGAAGCATCGCCGCCCGTTCGAGCGGGCCAGCACGGCAACCTCGAGATCCTCGGCGCGCAGCGAACGATCGGGTCCGCTCAGCGCACTCGTCGCCGCCGCCACCGCACCGCCGAGGTCGAGTGCTTCGGCAAGGTCGACGAGTCGACTGTTGATCGCTTCCGCGTCGCCACCGAGCACGCTGTACCGGCGCTCGTCCATCACCGTGCCGTCGTAGAGGATGTGGAACAGCTGATCGTCCGCGCCGTCGGCGCCCACCTCGGCCACCAGGATCTCCACCTCGAGCGGCTTCATCTCGTGGGTGAACGTCTGACCAAGGATCTGCGCGTACTGGTTGGCGAGACTGCGCGCATCGACGTCGTCGCGCGAGTACTGGTACCCCTTCAGGTCGGCGGCGCGCACACCGGCGACTCGAAGCTGGTCGAACTCGTTGTACTTGCCGACGCCTGCGAACGCGATCCGGTCGTAGATCTCGCTGATCTTGCGCAGCGTGTTCGACGGGTTCTCGGCCACGAGCGCGACGCCGTCGTCGTAGCGGATCGCCACCAGCGCGCGACCGCGTGCGATGCCCTTGCGCGCGTAGTCGGCGCGGTCCTTCATCACCTGCTCGGGTGCGACGTAGAACGGCATGCTCATCGTGCGCGCACCTCCCCGGCGATCTGCTGGTATCGGTCGGCGAGTTCGGCGTCGCCGAGTCGCTGCCAGCCGGCCGCGGTGATGGTGGCCACCACCGGGTAGATACCCCGCAACGCGTCGGGGCCGCCCGTGGCCGAATCGGCATCGGCCGCCTCCCACAACGAACGGCATGCGAGCGCCACCGCGGCGTCGCGATCGAGCCCATCACGGAAGCCGACCTTGATGACCGTGCCCGCATGCAACATGCCCGAACCCGTGGCGACGTACTCCTGCTCTTCGTAGCGCCCACCGGTGACGTCGTACGCCCACAGTCGCCCGACCTGCCGGCGCTCGTCGTACCCGGCGAACAGCGGCACGACCACCATGCCCTGCATCGCGGCCGGCA
>JBMOFX010000288.1:0-3444 GCA_049318665.1 Ilumatobacteraceae bacterium
CAGCGGCGGAGTGAGCGGAGCACCAGGACATGAACGAATCCAGAGGACATCGTCGGTATGCCGATCGGGCACGCCGGATCGCACGAGATCTCGCCCGAGCAGTCGCAGCATTGAGCGCAGGCATGCTGCTCATCTCGGGAATCCTTGCGGTGAACTCGTCGGTGTCCGCCGCAGGATCGTTTCAGGGACCCGTCACGTTCCGCGCCGGCGCCGGGGCGATCACGACCGGCGGCAGCGCGGCGTTCACGATGGTGTTGCCGACCGGTGCCGCATGTACGGGAAGTGGACCATCGGGCTATCAGTGGGAAGCGTTCATCGTCGCCGCGTCCGTCGACCCCGGCAATCTCACCTGGAACGTCGGGCCCAACCCGGTCGGTTCGTCGCTCGTGTCTTCGCTGTACAGCGCCGACGGCGATCAGGTGAGCAACAGGTTCCCGTCGAGCAACCCGGTCGGCCTCATCTCCGGCGTCCCACAACTGTCGCTGTCGAACACCGTGGCGTCGCTGCCGGTCGGCAACTACCGAGTCGGTATCGCCTGCACGTTCGCCCAGGCGACTGACAAGTACTGGTTCGAGACGCTGGTCGTGACCGCCAACGTCAGCGACATTCCGCTCGGCATCCGTTGGACGGTGGCCGGTTCCGTCCCATCGACGACCACCACCCTTGCGCCGACGACGACCACCACGATCGCGCCGACGACCACGACATCGACGACCATCGCGCCGACGACGACGACTACGACGACCACGACGACTACGACGACCGTTGCGCCGACGACCACGACGACGACGATCCCGAGCTTCCCGACGACGACCACGTCGACGACGGTGGCGCCGACGACCACGACAACGACGATCCCGAGCTTCCCGACGACGACCACGTCGACAACGGTTGCGCCGACGACTTCGACGACGGTTGCGCCGACGACGTCGACGACGGTTGCGCCGACGACTTCGACGACGGTTGCGCCGACGACTTCGACGACGGTTGCGCCGACGACGTCGACGACGGTTGCGCCGACGACTTCGACGACGGTTGCGCCGACGACGACCTCGACGACATCAACCACGACGACGACCTCGACCACGTCGACGACGGTGCGGCCGACGACCACGACCACGACGGTGCGGCCGACGACCACGACTGCAGCTCCGACGACGACTGTGGCGGCAACGACGACGTCGGTTGCCTCCGGTGGCGTGACTCCGACGACCGTGAAGCCAGGTGGCGGCACGCTGCCGTCCACCGGCGGTGCGCCGTTCGGTGGCCTCGTGTGGGGCATCCTGCTGCTCCTGTCCGGTGCGCTGGCACTCGTGCTCGGTCGGGAGCCTTCGACTCGCTGATCGCCACGTCGGGGACGCAATTCCCGGTACGAGTGTTCCAGCACAGAGGCGGTTGACGGCTACCATTCGGAGGCCGCGCTGGAGTAGGGAGCACCCGCATGACGATCACTGATTTCGCGATGACCTGGTTCGGGCTCGAGGGCAAGAACGCGATCGTCACCGGCGGCAACACCGGCCTCGGTCAATCGTTCACGCTCGCGCTCGCCAAGGGCGGCGCAAACGTGCTCGTGCCCAACATCGTCGACGACACCAGCGATACTCGTTCGCTCGTCGAGGCCGAGGGTGTCCGCTACGAGTTCATGCAGGCCGACATCACCGCGCCCGGTGTGCCCGCGACGATCGTCGACACCTGTGTCGAACGATTCGGCTCGGTCGACATCCTCATCAACAGCGCTGGCATCTGCCCGCTCGCCGAGGTACTCGAGTTCGACCGCACCCCGTGGGACGCGACCGTCGCCGTCAACCTCACCGCAGCCTTCGAGATGAGCCACGAGGTGGCGAAGCAGATGATCCCGCAGCGCAGCGGCAAGATCATCAACATCTGCTCGATGTTCTCGTTCCTCGGTGGTCGCTGGTCGCCCGCGTATGCGGCAACGAAGCACGGCATCGCCGGCCTCACCCGCGCCTACTGCGACGAGCTCGCCGAGTACAACATCCAGGTGAACGGCATTGCGCCCGGCTACTACGCGACGGCGATCACCACCGCCACCCGCGCCAACCCCGACACGAACCGTCGCGTGCTCGAACACATCCCCGCTGCGCGCTGGGGCGAGCCGCTTGATCTGATGGGCACCGTCGTGTTCCTTTCCAGCCGTGCGTCCGACTACGTCAACGGGCACGTGCTCTGCGTCGACGGCGGCTACCTCGTCCGCTGAGCGCGGACCCGATCATCATGACCGGCCCGTACCTCATCGGCATCGACTGCGGCACGCAGAGTGCGAAGGTGGTGGTGTTCGACGCGTCGGGCAACGCGGTCGCACGAGGGCAGCAGGTGCTCGAGCCGATGAGCCGCCCCCGTCACGGCGTGGCGTTCCATCCCGGCGATGACCTGTGGGATTCGATCGTCGCTGCGAGTCGCCAGGCGATGGCTGAGTTCACCGGTGACCCTGCGGAGATCGTTGGCGTGGGGCTGTGTCCGATCCGCTGCTGTAAGGCGTTCCTCGCCGAAGACGGTTCGCTCGTCGAGCCGGTGGTGAGTTGGATGGACGGTCGCGCCTACCAGCCGTATGTGCCCAGCGATCCGTCGTTCCGCTACGCCACCACCACCACGGGATATCTCGCACATCGGCTCACCGGCGCGTTGAAGGACACCGCGGCGAACAACATCGTGCTGCAGTGGCCGATCGACACCGACACGTGGCAATGGAGCGACGACGCGGCGCTCTACGAACAGTTCGGCGTCACCCGCGAGATGCTGCTCGAGTTGCAGATGCCCGGCGACGTGATCGGTCCACTCACCGCAGCGGCGGCCGCGGCCACCGGGATCCCTGTCGGCACGCCGGTCGTCGCAACAGCGAATGACAAGGCCGTCGAAATGCTTGGCTCCGGCTCACTTGGTGACACGACCGCACTCGTCTCGCTCGGCACGTACATCGCGGCGATGGTGCACGGCGCCGACAACCACAAGTCGCCCGAGCACTTCTGGACCAACTTCGCGAGCATCCCGCACCGCTACCTCTACGAGAGCAACGGCGTGCGCCGTGGCATGTGGACGCTCACCTGGTTCCTCGACCTGCTCGGTCCGGAAGTGGCGGCGCACGCTGCGTCACTCGGCATGTCGCGCGAGGCCTGCATCGAGGCCGAGGCAGCCGCAGTGCCGGCGGGCAGCGACGGGCTGATGACCGTGCTCGACTGGCTCGCCACCACCGACAAGCCGTTCCGCAAAGGGATGATGCTCGGCTTCGATGCGCGCCATACACGTGGCCACGTCTACCGCTCGATCCTCGAGGCGATCGCACTCACGATGAAGCACCACGTGGACGCGATGTGCGGCGAGCTCGGCCTCACGCTCGACGAGATCGTCGTGTCGGGTGGCGGCTCGAACAGTCCGCTGTTCATGCAGATCTTCGCCGACGTGTTCGGCATCCCTGCGTCGCGCAGC
>JBMOFX010000289.1:0-3443 GCA_049318665.1 Ilumatobacteraceae bacterium
AGCCGTCCCACGCACACGTGGAGTACATCGCTTGCAGCGCGCGTCGTTGTGCCCGGTTCGGGCGAGCAGTGCTGGTGCCGAGGTCGAGGACTTGGCCGTTCATCCCGGTGATCGCCAAGTGCTGCACCGCGGTGCACAGCAACCGGCGTGCTGACGCGACAGGGATCTCGATGTTGTCGGTGGTCGCACAATGGGTGTGCTGGTGCGCACCATTCATCACCGTGGCCGCGTCGATCACGATGATCACGTCAGCTTCCACACCGGAGGTTTTGGCTTTGCCGCCGCGGACGAGGGCGCCCAACGCGTGGGCGGCGACGTGTTCCCAGTCGGTACGGAGCGAAGGGACGACGTCACCGAGGTCGGCGTCGTTCTTCGCGTAGATCATGGCCCGGGTTTGATCATCGAGCGCTTTGAACACGATCGCGCCGAGTACCGGGTCGAGGGTGGCGGCGAGGTGATACATGCCGGTGCGCGGATCGACGTATTTCTTCAACCGTGTTTGGCGGCGTTGCTCATCGGCGCGTGCGGCGCCTTCGTCGGTTTCGATCGCGGTGATGATCCCGCGGAGGTGGTCTGCGAACCGTTCCGGCGACATCCGTGCCGCTGCTTTCGCCAACCCGGCCTGATCCGCATACAGCTTGGCGCGTTGTTCGTCGGTCAACCTGGCGGCCGCGTTGGCGAGCACGTCAGCGTGTTCACCGGTGATCTCGCCTGCGGCTAACGCGTCTTGCACCGCAGGTGCTTGCGCGGCGGCCTTGGCGCGTGCGGCCTTCTGCCGGCCGGCTTTCTGGGAGGTGCGGCCGTTGCGTGCGAGCATCGATGAGGCGGGTTCGCATTTGCCGTCGGCGTTGAGTTCCTCCGCGCGGTTCGCGACGCGGACTTCGACGGCGTCGAGTGAGGCGCGGATGCGGGCGATGTTGCGTACGACTGCACCGAGTTCGGCCGCGTCGCGGGCGCCGACCTCTAGGTGCAGCAGGTCTCGGTAGACCCCGACGAGCGCTTCATCGAACATGTGTTCTACTCTAGACAGGGGGTGTTGCACCGGAACCCCGCCGAGCTCAGCGATCGACGAAACGCCAGCCGCGCCGAATCAATTCGGCCGCGAGTTCGTCGTCGGTGGCATCGAGGAGCGCCCGCGATGGCGGCGCCGTCGCAGAGCCCGGCGTTGAGCCCTCGCCCTCCGCCTCCAGCTGGTCGATCAGGGCCTGCGCCTCGTCGCGGGTGAACTTGCCGCCGGCCTGGCGCTGGTTGAAGCCCATCGGGCCCCGAGCGTCGCGGAAGTCGGTGTGCCCGGCTTGTTGGAGGAGCTCGAGCAGCTCGCGCAACTGTTTCGCGGTCGCCGGGGGGCCAGCAGGTTGTCCGAATGCCATGCGCCGACCTTGGCACACGGGTGCGACATCAACGCGACACTCAGGTCCGCGCTCGACAGGAATCATTCTGATCCGGTATCGTTCCTATTGTGATTCGACTGTTCGCTGCCGGGGCCGTGGCGTTCAGCCTCACGATGGTTGGGTGCGCGAGTGATCCCGCGAGCGAGTCCACCAACGGCGAGCCGACGATCGTCGTCACCACCTCGGTGCTGGGATCCTTGGTGCGCGAGGTGGTGGGCGACGCCGCCGAGGTGGTGACGCTGATACCGGACGGGGCCGACCCACACGACTGGAGCCCGAGCGCGAAGGACATCGAGGCCATGTCGCAGGCCACCGTGGTCGTCGACAACGGTCTCGATCTCGAGGCCAACCTGCGTGCGCCGCTGGAGTCAGCTGCCGCCGACGGCGCCTCGATCTTCACGGTGGCCGATCACGTGACGGTGCGCGAGACGCAGTCCGGGCAGGCGGATCCGCACGTGTGGATGGACCCGTTGACCATGCGTGAGTGGATCGCCCCGTTTGCGACGCTGCTCGGTGAGCGTGGCATCGACGTGCGCGCCAACGCCACCGCAGTCGAGGACGGCCTCACAGCGTGGAGCGGGGAGGTGGACGCCATCGTGAACGCCATCCCGGCCGACCGACGCAAGCTCGTCACCGGACACGACTCGATGGGCTACTTCGCAGCGCGGTACGGCTTCGAGGTCGTGGGTGCGATCAACCCGTCGCTCACCTCGCAGGCGGAGCCTTCGGCGGCCGATCTCGCGGCACTGAGCGAGCAGGTACGCACGGTCGGCGTGCCAGCGATCTTCGCCGAGCTCGGCACGCCGGCCGCAGTTGCATCGGCAATCGCGGCCGACACCGGTGCTGTCGTCGTCGAGTTGTCGACGCACCAGCTCCCGGCGGACGGCACCTACCGTTCGTTCATCCTCGGCATCGCGACGACGATCGCGGATGCGCTCCGGTGATCCGCTGGCTGATCACGCCGTTCAGCGACAACCCGTTCCTGCTGCGGTCGCTGCTCGCCGGTCTGCTCGTCGCCATCTCCTGCGCGATCGCGGGCACCTTCATGGTGCTGCGCGGCCTTGCGTTCCTCGGCGATGCCCTTGCGCACGGTGTGTTACCGGGTGTGGCCGGTGCGCTCCTGCTCGGCGCTCCCGGCGTGCTCGGCGCCGCAGTCGGGGCTGGGTTGATGATCGCCGGCGTCGACCTCATCACGAGGCGCTCTCGACTCAGCAGTGACACCGCGATCGGTCTGCTGTTCGTCGGGATGCTCGCGCTCGGCGTGATGATCGTGTCGCGCTCGAGCGAGTTCAGCGGTGACATCGTCGGCATTCTCTTCGGAGAGATCCTCGGCGTCACTCGAGGCGACTTGGTTCAGCAATTCATCGCGCTGATCGTCATCGCCGCTGTCGCGCGCGGATTCGCGCGCCCGTTCCTCCTCCTGTCGTTCGACCCGGAGCAGGCGGACGTGGCCGGCTGGTCGTCGCGTCGCTACGAGTTGTTGATGCTGGTGATGATCACGATCAGCGTGGTGATGTCGTTCCAGACCGTCGGTACGTTGCTCGTGTTCGGCATGCTCCTCGCACCAGCAGGCGCAGGTGCGCTGATCGCTCGCCGAGTGCCGGTGATGATGCTCTGGGCCGTCGGTATCGGTTGTCTGTCGGTGTACGCAGGCCTGCTGATGAGCTACCACTACGACCTCGCAGCCGGCGCAAGCATCGTGGTCGTTGCCGTGGCACAGTTCTTCGTGGTCTTCATCGTCCAAGCCCTTCGTGCTGCCGCCTCGGCACGTCATCGCTCCGCGTCGGAGGCACTCGCATGACGGGTGGCGGCCTCCCCGTCGAAGCGAGCAACCTGTCGGTCGGCTACGACGGACGGCCTGTGGTGTCGTCGATCGAGCTCACCTTGCGGCCGGGCGAGTCGTGCGCGCTGATCGGTGTGAACGGCTCGGGGAAGTCGACGCTGTTGAAGACGATCGCCGGGTTACTCGAACCGGTCGGCGGACGGATCACCGTGTTCGAGGATGCGCCGGGTCGCACGCCCACCCGACTCGGTTACCTCGGGCAGTTCCAC
>JBMOFX010000290.1:0-3432 GCA_049318665.1 Ilumatobacteraceae bacterium
CCGCATCTACTCGATGACCAAGCCGCTCACGTCGATCGCGCTGATGCAACTGTTCGAGCAGGGCATGTTTCAACTCGACGACAAGGTGTCGCGGTTCTTTCCCTCGTGGCGTGAGCACCAGGTGTGGGTGTCCGGTGCCGGCGACGACATGGTGACGGAGCCGGCCCACCGTCCCGTGTCGATCCGCGACCTGCTCACCCACACGAGCGGACTCACCTATGGCGGGGTCCTGCCCGGGCTCGGCGACCAGCATCCGATCGACGCGATCTACCGTGCGAAGAGCATCCGAGCGCTCGGTGTCGACATGTCGCTGACCGACTTCATGGAGCGGTTGTCGGAGGTGCCGCTGCGCTTCCAGCCCGGCACCGCCTACATGTACTCGCTCGCCACCGATGCGTGCGGAGCGCTCGTCGAGAAGATCTCGGGCCAGCCCTTCGCCGAGTACCTGCAGCAGCATGTGCTCGACCCGCTCGGGATGGTCGACACGTCGTTCCAGGTGGCACCCGACAAGGTCGGTCGCTTCGCCGCCAACTACACCCGCAACGCCGACAAGACCACGACCTTGCTCGACGACCCGACGACGAGTCCGTTCACCCGGCCGCCAGCGTTCGTGTCGGGTGGCGGCGGGCTCACCGGAACGACCGCCGACTACATCCGCTTCTGCGAGATGCTCCGCCGGGGTGGCGAGCTCGATGGGCAGCGGATCATCGGCCCTCGCACGCTCGAACTGATGCGGCTCAACCACCTGCCGGGTGGCAAGGACCTCGCGCAATGTGACGTGGCGCTCGACCGGCTGTACGGCAACGTCGGCATCGGGTTCGGCCTCGGCTTCGCGTCGTCGATCGACCAGATCGCCACCGGCACCCATGCGAGGGGCGACTTCTACTGGGGCGGGGCGGCGTCGACCGCGTTCTGGGTCGACCACGTGGAAGACATGTGGGTGATCTTCATGACCCAGCTGATGCCGTCGGGCACGTTCGACTTCCGCGGCCAGATCCGCAACATCGTCTACAGCGCCATCACCCACTGACCCCGTTTGCACACTTTCGCCCCACTGGTGGGGACGAAGTGTGCAAACGGTGTGGGTCTGAGGCGTTGACCTAGCCGAGGATGAGTTCGGCGTACGTGCCGAGGACGTGCTTCGGACCGCTCACGAGGAACGTGGTGATGCACGTCTCCTTCCAGCGCTCGAGCTCCGCACGGATCTTGGCGGGCGGTCCGACGAGCGCCACGTCTTCCACCATCGCGAGCGGGATCGCAGCGGCGGCCTCCTGCTTCTTGCCCTGCAGGTAGAGGTCTTGCACCCGCAGCGCGACGTCCTCGTAGCCCATGCGCGCGAACACTTCGAAGTGGAAGTTCGCGCCACGCGCCCCCATGCCGCCGGCGTACAGGGCGAGGAACGGCCGGACGAGATCAGCACACCGCTCAGCGTCGTCGCCCGGCACGATCATCACGGTCGATGCCACCTCGAACTGGTCGCGCTTGTCGGGATTGCCCGACGCGGCGAAGCCCTCGTCGAGGCAACGTCGATAGAACGCGTCTTCCTTGGGGGAGAAGAACAGCGGAAGCCAGCCGTCACAGATCTCGGCCGCGAGCGCCACGTTCTTCGGACCCTCTGCGCCGAGGTAGATCGGGATCTCCGTGCGCAGTGGATGGATCGTGCTCTTCAGGGCCTTGCCGAGTCCGGTGCCACCGTCGAACGGCATCGAGAAGAACTCGCCGTGCACATCGACCGGTTCGTCACGACGCACGATGCGTCGCACGATGTCGACGTACTCACGGGTGCGTGCGAGCGGTCTCGGGTAGGGCTGCCCGTACCAGCCCTCCACCACCTGCGGACCCGACGCGCCGAGGCCGAGGATGAACCGGCCGCCCGAGAGGTGGTCGAGCGTCATCGCAGCCATCGCTGTCGCCGCCGGCGTGCGTGCACTCATCTGGACGATCGCTGTGCCGAGTTGCACGCGCTCGGTGTGCGCACCCCACCAGGCCAGCGGCGTGATCGCATCGCTGCCGTATGCCTCGGCTGTCCAAATCGACGAGTAGCCGAGGCGCTCCGCTTCCTTGATCGCCTCGAGTGCGCCTGCCGGCGGCCCGCTTCCCCAGTAGCCGGTGGTGTATCCGAGCGAGATCTCCCTGGTCATGCGTGCACCGTACAGTTGCCGTATGCCGATCGCCGTCACGCCCGTCGCCGCCCACGAGATCGACACGACATCGGCCTCGCTGGCACGGGCCTTCCTCGACGACCCGATGATGCTGTACCTGTCGGGCAACGACGAGCTCGCCGAAACCGATCTCGTTCCGCTCTTTCGCGCCTTCCAGACGATCCAACTCGCGCATGAGATGACGTTCGCCACCGAGGATCGCGGCGCGGTTGCGGTGTGGGCGCCGCCGGGGGAGTGGCGCATCCCGTTCACCAAGGTCGTCCGTCACTCCACGGTGTTCATCAAGCTCTTCGGCACCCGCTTCTTCGGCAACCTGCAGGTGCTCACCGACCTCGAGAAGCGGCATCCCGAGGAGCCGCACTACTACCTCGAGTTCATCGGCACGGATCCGGTGCATCAGCGCAAGGGCTACGGCACCGCGCTGATCGAGCCGATGGCGGCACGAGCCGATGCCGAGGGTGTGGGCATGTACCTGGAGAGCTCGAAGGAATCGAACGTCCCGTTCTACGCACGCTTCGGGTTCGAGGTCACCTCGACGATGCAGCATCGCCGCAATGGGCCGGAGCAATGGCTGATGTGGCGCAAGCCCCGCTGACCACGCATGTCGGTGATCGGGCTACAGTCCGGCTCGACGACATGGGGGTGTCATGACCGAGGTTCAGGGGACCGTTGATCCGCGTTTCGAGGCGATGCGCGAGATCCTGCAGAAGAACATCGATTCGGGTGCCGACCTCGGCGCATCGGTCGCCGTCGTGCTCCACGGCGAGCCAGTGGTCGACCTGTGGGGCGGTTGGTCCGACACCGACAAGACGGTCCCGTGGGGGCGCGACACGATCGTCAACGTCTGGTCGAGCACCAAGACGATGATGGCGTTGAGCGCGTTGGTGCTCGCCGATCGCGGCGAGTTGGACGTCTACGAGAAGGTCGCGCACTACTGGCCCGAGTTCGCAGCCAACGGCAAGGCCGACATCGAGGTGCGCCACCTGCTGTCGCACACGTCCGGTGTGTCGGGCTGGGCGCAACCGGTCGTCGTCGACGACATCTACGACTGGGAGAAGTCCACGTCGATGCTCGCCGCGCAAGCACCGTGGTGGGAGCCGGGCACGCAGTCGGGCTATCACGCGTTGAACCAGGGGCACCTCGTCGGCGAAGTGATTCGTCGAATCTCCGGGCTCAAGCTCGGCGAGTTCTTCGCGAAGGAGATCGCCGGTCCGCTCGGTGCCGACTTCCACATCGGTCTCGACCCGAGCGAGTTCCACCGCGTCTCGCC
>JBMOFX010000291.1:0-3429 GCA_049318665.1 Ilumatobacteraceae bacterium
AGAACAACGCGAAGAACTCCTGCTGCTACGGCCTGTTCCAGATCAACTGGAACGCGCACAAGTCGTGGCTGGCCGGCATCGGGGTCACCAGCGCCTCGCAGCTGCTCGACCCGAACGTCAACACGGCTGCCGCGTACACGCTGTACCAACGCTCGGGCAGCTTCCGACCCTGGGCGCTCTGAGGCCGCATCAGGCGACGTCGTCGTCGGAGCGATCTCGGCGCGATGTCGGAGCGATGTCGGCGCGATGTCGGCGCGATGTCGGAGGTGTCGTTGACCGGCGCCCCCGGTTAGACTTGCCGACCGATGCTGCCGCAGGAATGCGACGACATCATCAGCAACACCAGCAAGACCAGCGCTCGTAGCTCAATGGATAGAGCATCTGACTACGGATCAGAAGGTTAGGGGTTCGAGTCCCTTCGAGCGCGCCAATTGAATGAGGCTTCTGAGTAGGCCTCAAGCGACGAGAGGGCTCCGCTGCACAGCGGGGCCTTCGGTCGTTTTCGACCCCTATATGAGCGATGTATCCGAACGGAAGTCGCCACGGCGGGGAAGGCGACGGGTCAGCCGACGGTGCGGAGCGATCGCGACCAAGAGCGTCACGGTGAGCGCGACCGTGATCTCGAGGCTCATGGCGACCGCCGGCATGGCCGCCGGCGTTTCTGGCGCAGAAGGCGACCTCCGGGCGAGGCTCCAGCAGCCTGCTCCGCCAGTTCGGTTGTTGATGGCCCGCTGACTCGCTCACCTGTCATCTCCGCCGAGATCTGTGCTGTCGCCTCACCCAGTGTGAGGCGAGCAGATCATCCCGAAGGTGCCTACGAAGATGGATGGGGGCAGGTCCCCCCGGCATTGCTCCTGGCGCGACTTCAACACGGGAGTTGTATTCGCGCCGTTGCTCGGCCTTCGCACCTCGTGGAACGCGCTACGGTGCTCTTGTGGGAGTTCGATTCGTCTCCTTTGCGCTCCTCGTCGGCGTCGGCCTCACGGCGTGTTCGTCCACCAATGCCGAGCCAAGTGCAGTGACCCCGGAACTCTTGACGGTTCCCGAGTCGTCAGCACAGAGGGCCAACGAACAGGTCGTGAGTACGACTGGCAGTGCCACTTCGCCCACCTCTCGCACAGACGCGACCTCGATCTCCTCCGAGTCGAGTGTGGGCTCGGAGTCAGACCCGGCAGCGTGCGCCGTCCCGCCCAGGGCCGATACTGACGGCTCGCCGACCAGCATCACTGTGTGGCACTTCTTGGATGGTCGTGTCCGCACGCAACTCGAGAATCATGTGGCAACGTTCGAGGCGGCGCATCCGACCGCAAACGTTGATCTGGTGGCCGTTCCGGGTCCGAACGACACCCTTGCCGCATGGAAGTCCGCTGCGCCAGGGGAACGGCCCGACATGGTGCTGCTGGGGACCGACGAAGCAGGCTCGATGGTCGGGGACCCGAACGTGCTTCCGCTCGATGGTTGTGTGGACGAGCAGGCCGCCACGTTCTTACCGCTCGTCAGGGCCAACTACACGTTTGGAGGACAGTTGCAGGCCGCTCCGTACACCGTCTCGGTGCCGGTGCTCTACTTCGATGAGGCAAAGGCGCAACGGGCCGGCATCGACTCGGCATCGCCTCCGGCGAACCTCGGGGAGTTGGGCGTGGCCGTCTCGCAGATGCTCAGCTCCAGAGCCACCTCGAGAGGGTTGCTCTTCGATACTGAGCGGTTCAGCGGTGGCGCCTGGTGGGTCGAGCATTGGCTCGCTCAGCAAGGAATCTCCTCGCTGTCGAACGCGAACGGTCGCAATGGACCGGCGACCTCGACGGCGTGGAGTTCTGCGGAAGCGATCGCCGGGCTGACCGAACTCAAGGCGATGACCGACTCGGGGCTTGCCACGTGGATCGACAACGCCGACACTGGCTTCGCTGATCTGCTCGGCCTCGTCGATGCGGAGAGTCCATCGGCCTTCGCCATCCACACGAGCGGCGCTCTGGGAGACGTCATCGGCTTTCTCGACGGTGGTAGCTACCCGGATGTGGAGCTTGCTGTCGCCCCGATGCCCGGCCCGGGAACTGGAAGCCCGATTGGGGGCAGCGCCTGGTGGTTGGCTGGAGACACGCCGACGGATCGCAAGCAACTCGCGGTCGAGCTGACCGACTTCTTGGTGTCCCCCGAGAGCCAGGCCCAGTTGGCGGCCTCTGCGGGGTATGTGCCTGCGCGGATGGAGTCCCCGGCGGTTCAGGTGTTGTCGGATGCGTATCGGATGCACCCTGAACTCAGGGTCGCCTTCGACGTGGTACTGCAGACACCAGTCGAGGAGGCATATCTCACGCCGATCAGCCCGGTGCGTGCCGAGTTGCGGCAGATCCTCGTGGCTGCGGTGCGAAGCGTCTTTGTCGATGGGGCGGATCCCACCGCTGCTCTCGCGGCCGCCGATCGAGCAGCCTCTGCACTCCTACGGAGTTGAACTGGTCGGTGTCTGAAACCACTGGCTCGACACCTCGACTGCACCGGATGGCACTGATCCGACGCCTGCATCGATCTTGACCGGAGGTGACACTCGGATGGTGAATGGCGGGGCTTCGTCCTTGCCGAGCTTCAACATCCAGAGATCGAGCGGATCGCCGCGGTGTATGTCGAGCTCGGTCGACCAAGCACCCCAGACGATGGAGACACGAAGCGGGTAGCTCGGCGGTTCAGAGAGCGAGAACCACACGGGTCCGGCATAGCTGGCAGGAACTCGAAAGTCCCGCGAGATCTCCGACACCTCGGGGTCGGTTTGTTCGGATACCGGGATGACCACGATGGAGCCGATCAAACCGAGGAGGAGCGCCGCTCCAAACCAAATCCAGCGCGCAGACAGCCGGGAAAGTCGTACTACCGGCGAGGATGTACCCGTCGTCACGAAGGAAAGATACCCCGCCATGTGGATGGTCTCCAGCGGCAGTAGATGTAGACAGATACATGTAGGAACGTTCCTCGGCCCCTTTGGTACGGAGTTGTACGGTTTCCCCCAGTGAGGGTCGAACGGTCTGCGGAACGTCGTGCCGGTGCCGAGCTCCGATCCGCACCGGGGGACCATGACCCTCCGTCGTGGATCGACACCGGATTCGTTCTCGCCGCCGGGCCCGGGCCGTGGTGGGGAAGGCTCCCGGGAGGCATGGCCGAGCGGCTGATCACGTGGTGCGTGGTTTGGCTCGTCGCACTCGCAATGACGATCGGTCTTGTCTTGCCTGGCCGAAACTGGAGGTCGGCGATCCTCGTCGGCGTCGGCTTAGCGGTGTTCGTCGCGCCGATGATGCTCTGGTCGTGGCGATCCACGTGGTGGTCGATGGATCGCCCGTTCGTAGCGATCCCGGTCCGCGTCATCGGCGCTGTGGTGGGCGCGACCGGGTTTCTGAGCGGGCCGGTGCCGCCTGCGCTTGTGGGTCTGCTCGCCGGTCTTGTCAT
>JBMOFX010000292.1:0-3363 GCA_049318665.1 Ilumatobacteraceae bacterium
GCCCGCAGGGCGACGCCGCCTCGGCGGATACGTGGATGAACTTCGCTGACTACACGTTCGGTTCGAACTTCACGCCGTCGACCGCGACGGTGACCGCCGGTTCGAACAAGGTGCTCAGCGGTTCCGCATCGCCGGTCGGCTCCAGCCTTGGCAACGATGGTGACCTGTACCTGCGGTTCACCCGCACGAACACGGGGACGCCGACCGGTGCAGTGAATGCCGGCAACGTCAACAACTCGCAGTCCGCCAACAGCACCACCAACGTCGGTCTTGCAACCACGACCTTCACGTGGTTCCAGAAGACCAGCGGCACCTGGGCGCCCGCGACGGGCCCCGCCTTCCCGGTCACCAACGGCCTTGCTGGCAACGGCGACGGCACGGCGGTCTACCCGGTGGACGTCAACGGTGCGGACAACGCGACCTACCCGACCCGCTGTGGCATCGACCTCGGCATCGGCCGTCTGCTGACCACCGGTCAGTACGCTGGTCAGTACTTCGCTGCATCGGGCCGCATCAACCAGGTGTCGGTGATCAACACCCGCAACGATGACGCTTTGTCGTTCAACGTGAATGTCCAGGTGAGCCAGTTCGTGAACAACCAGTCGCCGACTGACACGTTCAGCTCGAACCTGCTGGGCATCTACCCGGAGATCACCTTCTCGTCCGGCTCGTCCGGCTCCGAGTGGGTTGGCCAGGGTGTCACGCCGCCAACCGGCGTGAACGGCATCGCGAACGGTGACACCCCGAGCCTCGACCTGAAGTTCATGCACTTCTCGCAGCTCACCAACCGTCAGCCGCTCGCATCGAGCAACACCGCCGGCATCGCCACCGAGAAGACGCTCGTCGCCTTCCCGACGGCTTCGGGCAACCAGACCCCGACGGGTATGTCGGTCATCGACGCCCGTCTCCGTCTGCTGATCCCGGTGACGGCCAACAGCGGCGACTACACCGCCACGATGACGCTCAGCGCACTCTGATCGACATCCTCGGTAACAACACAATTCAGTAAGGGCACGTCGGTGGCGTGGGGGAGTCGGACGACTCACCTCGCGCCACCGACGGCGCCGTTTCTGCCCGAATCTTCTAGAATTCGCTTGTCTCGCACCCCTTGAAAGAGCCCCATTCCAATGCTCACCGCCCGCATTGTCCGAGGTCTATCCGCAGTCACCCTGGTGGCCGCATCGCTGTCGTGTGGCCTCACGCTGACAGCGAGCGCCAGCACGCCGCCACCGCCGACCGAGCCCGAGAGCGGATCGGACGCCGGACAGGCAATGGAAATCGTCGAGAGCTGGGCGCTGGTGCCCGGGGGCGGCCCCAACGGTGAGGAGATCGGCACACGATCCGCCCTCGCCTACTCCGCGGCCCCTGGGACCGTGGTGGAAGACAGCGTGGTGGTGGTCAACTACGGCAACGTGCCCGCCGTCTATACGGTCTACGCCGCCGACGCGAAGAACAACGAGGAGGGCGGCTTCGACCTGCTGCCCGGCGATCAGGCATCGACGGATCTCGGGTCGTGGATCTCCGTGTCGCAGACCGAGGTCGCTGTACCGCCCGGGAGGCAGGCGGTCATCCCGATCACGATCTCGATCCCTCTCGACGCAACGCCGGGTGACCATGTCGCCGGCATCGTTGCGAGCAACCCGACGGAGTCCGAGACGAACTCCGGTCCCTCCGTCATCGTCGACCGTCGAACCGGGGTGCGTGTCTACCTGCGGGTCGACGGCCCGCTCGATCCGAGCCTTGCGATCACCGATCTGACGACGACCTACGAGCATGCGGTGAACTCGTTGCGCGGTTCTGCCGATGTCTCGTTCACCGTCGAGAACCGCGGGAACGTCCGCATCGGTGGCACTCCCACCGTGTCGATCGGCGGACCCCTCGGTCTCGGGGCCAAGAAGCTTCAACTCGACACCTTCGAAGAGATCCTGCCGGGGCAGCGCGCCAACTTCAGTGTTCGGCTCGAAGGGGTGCCCGCGCTCTTCTTGAACACGACGACGGTGTCGATCTCGCCGGACCCGCAGGCAGGTGCCGATCTCCCGAAGGCCTTCGTGGGCAAGGACCGGTTCTTCGCTCCGCCGATCACGTTCCTCGTGATCCTCTTCGCCGTCGCGCTCGGCGTGCTCGGTTGGCGCCGCCCGCGCGGTCGCCGGGCCGATGAGCTCGGCGAGCAGGGCGACGTCGAACGGGAACCGCAGCTGCAATGATTCGACGGGCCGCCGTCTGTTTGCTTGCCGTGCTGGTGAGCCTGCTCTCGGGCGGATGGCTCGCGCATGCCGAGGGGTCGAAGAGCGGGCCTCGTGTCACCGCCGACGACACCACCGTTTCGCCCGGTGAGCGCACGCTCCTCACCGTAGATGGGTTTCAGTCGCTCTTTGTTTCTGCCGTGGTATGCGGCAACGAGGCACGTCGCGGCGACGCTGATTGCGCGATGCCGTCGGCTCGCGGTATCCAGACCTCGATCGACGGCGAACCAGCGATGGCGAAGACCTACGTCTCGGTGGTTGCCCCACCCATGCCCTGCCCGTGTGTCATCCGGGTCAGCGCCGGCGACACGCGTGAATCTGCGGTCGTGCCGATCGTCGTGGTAGGTCATCCGGTTGCCGACGTCGTCGACCCGCCGTCCATCGGTGAGCTGATGGCCGTGACCATCCGAACACGAGAGGCCCCAGCTGGCGCGGTTGACGCGATCCGATCAGAGCTCGGAGGTCCGGTCACCTACCGCGTGACGGTGCGCGTCACGAACACGGCGCCCATCCCGCTGAAGACGGTGATCGTCTCGGGTGCTGGCACTCGGGGAAGCGGCACGGAGATCCTCGTCGACTTGCCGCTCGAGGATCCCGGTCGCCTCGAGGTCGGACAGACCTGGGAGCAGACCGTCGAAGCGACCATCCCTGGGCCATTGTTCGACACCGTCACCTGGACGGCCACTGCCTCCGGCGCCGGGCCGGCCGTGACCACGGAAACCACGACGAGGAACCGTCCGGTCTTGCTCATCGTCGTTGTTGGCCTGTTGTTGCTCGACCTTGCCTACCTGCTCATTCGAAATCTGGCGCGTCGCAGAGCGGCCCGTGACGAAGTTGCTGGGCCGGATGCTGGCGCACCGCAGGTCGCGCCGGACGACGAGCCCGCCCTGGTCTGACACGTCGGGTTCGTCTCAAGCGACCTCACGGTAGGTGGGCGTTCCGCGCAGTGAGTGACCCGAACTGTCATCGAGCGCTTCGCTCGACGGCCACCCGTTGTTCATCTTGCCGTCGCTGATTGTCCCTATTGTCGGGGCGGGTTCGACGGCGAAGATCGATCCCGGGCCTCAGCGGCGGAGTGAGCGGAGCACCAGGACATGAACGAATCCAGAGGACATCGTCG
>JBMOFX010000293.1:0-3356 GCA_049318665.1 Ilumatobacteraceae bacterium
CGCCATCCGGTGGGCAGGGTGCGGTCGAGCACGTCGTCGACGGTGATCGCGCCGAGGAGGTGACCGGCTTCGTCGCACACACCGACGGCGAGCATGTTGTAGCTGGCCAGTCGCTCGGCCACCTCGCGCTCGCTGATGCTCGGCAGGATCGTGGGTTCGCGTTCGAGGCAGCGGCTGAGCTCCATGCTCGGCGGCTCGCGCAGCAGCCGCTGGAAGTGGACGACACCGAGGTAGGTGCCGGTCGGCGGCTTGAACGGCGCGTTGACGATGAACACCTGGGCCGCGATCGACACCAGCCAGTCGGGGTCGCGGATCTGCGCAAGCGCGTCGGCGACGGTGGCGGTCGGGCCCAGGATCACGATCTCCGGCGTCATCAGCGCGCCCGCGGTGCCCTCGTCGTATGACAGGAGGCGGCGCATCACGTCGGCGTCCTCGTCGTCCATCGCCTCGAGGATGCGCGTGCGCTGCTCGCCCGGCATCTCGACCAGGAGGTCGGCGAGGTCGTCGTACTCCATCTCCTCGAGCACGCCGATCACGCGGTCGAGGTCGAGACCTTCGATGAGGCGAAGCTGCTCGGCTTCCGGCAACTCTTCGAGCAAGTCGGCGAGGCGCTCGTCGTCCATCGCCTCGGCGAGCTGCTTGCGGCTGTGCAACGGCAGCGACCGCACCACACCGGCAACGTCGCTCGGGTGCATGTCGCGCAGGCGGGCCGCCTCGGCTGCCATCTCACTGCCAGCGCTCACCGGCAGCAGGTTGGGCACCTCGTCCCAGTCGAGCAGCCGATAGCTGGGACGGCGACGGAGGGCGCTGCGCTGGGCGAGGCGAACCTTCGCGATCTCCCACCACGACTGCTTCCCGTCGCTCCCCGGGCGCAGCGCGACGTCACTCACGGTCTCTTGACCGATGCGGCTGTCGATGAGGTCGCGACCGATGAGCAGTTCGCCGGGCCGGGTCTTGAACGGGTTGAGGTCGACGTCCCAACTCCGCAGGCGAGCGCCGTCGCCGTCGAGCTGACCGATTCGGCCGACGTTGACAAAGATGCGGCGGCGCTGACTGGTGGCGACGAAGCCGAGCACACGGGGCGCCATGCCGGGTTGGCCGGGCACAACGACGATGTCGTCGAGGCGGCCGATGGGGTCGCCACCTGCATCGAGGAGGGGCAGGCGCATCACCCGGAACGCGTAGATGAGGTCGCCTGCCATGCTGGCCAGGCTACCCCTCGACCACGCGGTGGGCGTTGGCGCTTACGCCCGGTCGGCCTCCGTGCTCGCATCGATTGCTTCGATCGCGACCAGCGTGTCGGAGTACGCGACACCACCGCCCCACTCGGTGAGGCGATCGCTGGTGAGCACGTTGGCACCAACACCATCGCCGTGTTGCGACCACCACCAACCCCACGGCACCGACACGACGCCGGCGCGCAGCCGCTCGCTGATGCGCACCGGGAGCCGGAGGCTGCCACGCGCGTTCCACACACGAGCGGGTGTCCCATCGGTGAGGCCGAGGCGTGCGGCGTCATCGGCCACCATCTCCACGTACGGTCCGTCCTCGAGCGGGCCGTGCTTGGGCAGGTGCGAGTAGCTGGAGTTGAGGAATCGGGTGTGCTGCTTGGGGGTGAGCAGCATGAACGGGAACTGGGCGGCGAGCGCGGCGTCGCCCGCCGGTGACTCGGTGGCTGGCACGTAGGTGGGCAGCGCGGGGAGTCCGAGCGCCACCATCGCGTCGCTGCTGAACTCGGCCTTGCCGCTCGCGGTGCGGAAGCCGCCGTTCGCGTAGGGGCGGCCGTCGTCCGGGTACGGAGACCGGACCCAGCCGATCGTGCGGAGCTCATCGACGTCGACCGACGGGAGGGCATCGGCGATGACCGTGAGGTCGTCGTCGAACAGTGCGGGCTCGGTGCAGCCGAGTGCGCGCGCGAGCCGCCGGGAGAACTCGCTGTTGCTCACCGCATCGCCCACGGGGTCGATCGCCGGCTCGTTCCAACCGATGTGGAGGTGACCCCACGCCGGGACGATGTCGACGGATTCGATCTGTGTGGTCGCGGGGAGCACGATGTCCGCGTAACGCGCCGTGTCGGTGATGAACTGCTCGTGGACGATGGTGAACAGGTCGTCGCGAGCGAGACCCCGTTCGATCAGTCCGGCGGAGGGCACCGTCACCACCGGGTTGGCACCGACCACGACGAGGGCCTTGACGGGCTGCTCGAGCGTCGGGTCGCTCAGCCATCGGCCGAGTTGCACCATCGGCAGTTCTCGCCGTGGTGTGGTGGCGAGGTCGGGGCGCGTGAGCGCGGGCCAGTCGATCTGGTCGTCCGACCACACGCCCACGCTGCGGGAGTAGCCGCCGCCGCGGTGCCGCCAGGCACCGACGAGCGCCGGCAGGCAGGCGAGCGTTCGGAAGAACATCGCGCCGTGCTCGTGGTGCTCGGCGCCGATCAGCGTGCGGATCGCCGCGGGCTGAATGGTTCCGTACAGCGTCGCCAATCGCTCGATGTCGGCGGCGTCGAGCCCGCAGATCGCGGCGGCATGATCCGGTGTCCACTCGGCAACATGGGCGGCGAGCTCGGCGAAGCCGACGGTGTGCTCGTCGACGTAGGCCTGGTCGATGTAACCGTCGCGAATGAGCACGTGGATCATTGCGAGCATCAGTGCGACATCGGTGCCGGGAAGCGGCTGCACGAACCAGTCGGCCGCTTCGGCGGTCATCGTGCGAATCGGATCGATGACGACGACCGTCGCCCCCTCGGCCTTCGCAGCTTCGATCGTCGGCCAGAGGTGGCGGTTGGTGAGGCGAGTGTTCGTCCCCCACAGCAGGATCAGCTTGCTGTGGCGCAACTCCACCGGGTCGAGCGAGCGACCCGACCCGTCGGTGAGTGCCGCGCCTGCGCGAGCCGTGGCGCCGCACAGCGAGCCCGAGGTGGCTGACACGCCGAGGTGGTTCCAGAGTCGGTCGCCGAAGAACAGTGCGAGCGTGCCCTGGTTGCCAGCGCTGAGGAACGGCATGATCGCCGACGGTCCGTGTTCGTCGATGATCGCTCGAAGCCGCGTGCCGATTTCATGCAGCGCTTCGTCCCACGTGATCGGCTCGAACCGACCCTCACCCTTCGCGCCGACCCGGCGCAGCGGCGTCGTGACACGGTCGGGGCTGTACACGCGGTCGAGGAACCGGTTGACCTTCGGACACAGCTCGCCCGCGCTGAACGGGTGCGCCGGGTTGCCCCGCAGTTGGACCGCCACGCCCTCGGTGACGGTGACGTGCCACCCGCAACTGTCGGGGCAATCGTGGTGACAGGTCCCATGGACGATCCGTTGGTCTGCAACAGCGGTCATCCCCGGAGGCTACGCCCCACCGCCCAC
>JBMOFX010000294.1:0-3355 GCA_049318665.1 Ilumatobacteraceae bacterium
GTCGGTGTACGACGCGCGCTCGTCACCGAACAGTTCGCGGCACTCGTCGATCCAACCGGTCTGCTCGACGAGGATCCACTGGTAGTAGTGGCCCACCTCGTGGCGGAAGTGACCGAGCATCGTGCGATAGGCCTCGCGCAGTCGGATCCGCAAGGCTTCGCGGTAGTCGTCGAGCGTCTCGATGAGATCGATGGTGATGACGCCGTTCGCGTGACCGATCGTCACCCGACCCTGACCCGAGTACGACGACAGCAGATCGAATGCGAGGCCGCCTTCACGCTCGTAGAACGGGTCGACCGGCACACCGAGCTCGGCCAGTTGCACGAGGAGACGACGCTGTACTTGCGACGCGTCGGCGAGCTTCTCCTGCGCGATCGTGTCGGACGCGTCGGGCCGCTGGCGGACCAGCCGACACGACATGCACTGGGCCGCGTGGGCGTCTTCGGCCACCAGCCAGTTGCATCGCCACGATCGGTTCGAGCACGCCACCCACGTACGGCCGTCGACCTCGACACCAGTCGACGTCGCCTCGTGCATCGTGAGGGTGGGTGGGTGCAGCCCGACGGCCAGGCCGCAGCCCGGGCATTCAAGTGTCTCGAGGACGGTGACCCCGCGACATTGCGGGCAGCGGAGCATCTTCATGCGCGGCAACCTATCCGAGCCGAGCACGGCGCCCCGATGTTGTGCAATCGCTACCGTTGCGCCATGGCGAACGAGGCGATGCGCGACAACTGGTCGGCTGGCGCGACGGGATGGGTTCGCAACGAGCGGATCTTCGACGCCATCTTCACCCCGTTCACCGATGCGGTGGTCGAAGCCGCCGATTTCACGAGCGCCACGCGCGTGCTCGATGTGGGGTGTGGCACGGGAACGCTGCTTGCTGCTGCGGTCGGCTCGGGTGCTCACGCCGTCGGGGTCGACATCTCGTCGGCGATGGTCGAGGCCGCCAGTCGGCGAGTGCCGACAGCGACCGTGATCGATGCCGACGCGCAATCCGCCGACCTGCTGTCCCTCGCTCCGGGCACGCCGTTCGATCGGGTGGTGTCGCGCTTCGGTGTGATGTTCTTCGCCGACCCCGTCGCCGCCTTCGCCAATCTTCGGGCGGCGGCCGCACCAGAGGCTCGCTTGGCGTTCGTGTGCTGGCGCGACGCCGAGGTCGACATGTTCATGCTCGGGCTCCGACGGCTTTGTGAACGTCTTGCAGACCGTCCCTCGCCGCCGACGATCGGTGCGCCGGGTCCGCTCGGGTTCGCCCGTGCTGATCGGATCCACGAAGTGCTTGGCGGTGCCGGATGGTCGGACGTGACCATCGAAGCCGTCGACGGACGATGCGACTACTCCATCGATGGAAGTGACGGCGTCGAGGAGCGACTCCAGGTCGCTCTCAGCACCGTCGTCGGCCGGACGCTGCGTGCAGCGCTCGAACCACAACTCGGCTCCGTCGGCTGGGCGGCTGCACTCGATGACGCACGCGCCGAGCTGCGCGAGCACTCACCGGACGGCAGCTTCAGCATGACCGGTCATGTCTGGCTCGTCACGGCGACGAACCCCTCGACCTGAGCCGAGGCGACGCTCGCCTGCGGACGATCTACGCTGCCCGGACGGATCGAGCGAGGGGGTCGTTCATGTCGTACGCAGGGGATCGTGTGGGCGCCGGAGCAGTGGGACGATGATCCGTCGAGTCGGTAAGAACCTGGCGGTGCTGGCGTCGGACAGCCCCGGGGTGCCTGACGAATCGGTGCAGCTCGAACGAGATGGGTACGCCGTGCTGCGCGGTGTGCTGTCGGCTGATGAGATCGCTGCGCTCGTTGCCGATGCGGACCACGCGTTCACGTCGCGCGGCCCGGACAGCGGGCGGCGCGGCGACGACGAGTACCGCTACGAGATGCTCAACCACAGCGAGCTCGCTCATCGCACCGTCGGCCACCCACGAATCCTCGAGGTGATCGAACCGCTGCTCGGCGACGACTGCCACGTCATCGCCAACACGCTGTGGCGCAACGGCCCGGACTTCGCCGGTGGCCCGTGGCACTGCGATGCCGGCCCGCACGTGCCGCGCCCGGCAGACGTACCGTGGGATGACCGCATCCCGTATCCCGTCTTCGCCATCGGCGCGCACATCTTGCTGCGCGACTGCAGCATCGCCGATGGACCGACCGCGGTGCTCGCGGGCAGCCACCGCTCGGGTCGGCTTGCACCCGTCTCGCAGGTGTTCGATGCCGAGCTCACCTACGACGGACGGCCCGGCGTGCTGCTGGAGGCGGCCGCGGGTGACGTCGCGCTGTTCGTGAGCGACGTGTGGCACCGCGGAACGCCGTCCAATGGTGGCAGCGGCCGACTATTTCTCCAGGCCCACTACGGCAGGCGCGACATCGCGCAACGTCTCCGCCTCACGGCCGACGCCAACCAACTCTCGGCCGACGCGATCGCGTGGGCCGACACGCCACGGCGCCGCGACTTGGTCGGCCTGCACGGGCCCTACTTCTACGACGGCTGAGCGCCGACTCAACCGATCGAGCGGTTGATCACTCCGTCGGCCACGGCGGCGCGGCCCTCATGGTTGAGCACGTCGAAGTGGAGCACCGACGCGGACGCGTCGAGCAGCCGAACGGTGACGGTGGTGTCGAGCTCGACGACAGCGGCGAACGAGCCGCTGATGCGACGTATGTCGGCGAGTGGCCAGTCGGCCAGCTCGGTCGCGATGGAGACACCGCGGGCGAGCGTGGCGGTGCCGTGGAGGATTGGCGCGGCGAGTCCCACGCTGCGCGCCACGGCGATGTCGGTGTGGATCGGGTTCCAGATACGAGCGCACTCGCTGTAGATGTGCGCATCGACGGCGCGCACCTGGCTCGATCGTTGCGAGATCGGTTCTCGGTCGGTCGCGGGCGGTGGTTGGCCCGGCCATGCGACGTGGATGCTCGTGGGGTCGCCGTCGAGCGCGACGCCGCGGAAGAACGACGTGAACAGCGTGCGCCACACCACGACACCTTCCGCGTCGGTCGCCACGAACAGCATCGTTTGCGTCGACCCCGAGCGCCGACGGTCGACGCCGATCACCGTGGCGGTGAGGTCGATCGTCTCCCCGGGAACGATCGATCGTTCGACGATGACGTCGTGCGCAGCGTGAACGCCGCTCAACGCTTCGAGCCTCGTCATCGCCTGCGGGGTCGTGCGCTGCGTGGTGATCAACTCCCACTCGGGCGAGACCGGGAACATCGGGTGGGTGACCAATGACGTCGTCGTGTCGAAGAGTTCGGGTCGCTCGTCGGGGACGCCCGCGGCGTACGCCATCAGTTGGCGGGCGTCGACGGCGACGGTGATCCGGCCGACCTCGCGTCCAACCAGCTCAGGCGTC
>JBMOFX010000295.1:0-3346 GCA_049318665.1 Ilumatobacteraceae bacterium
GTCGATGTCACGTGCGCGTGGGTCGGTGACGAGCCAGTCAGGGGCCGGCATCGGCCCACGGGCCGCGTCGGTGGAGGTGGAGAGCGATGCGACGGGTGCGTCGTCGGCATGCTCGTGGTCGGTGTGGGTGGGCGGTTGCCAACCCTCGTCGTCGAAGCGACGACGGGTGCTGCGGGATGCAGCCATGACGGGATCTCCTGGGGTGGTGCGAGGGAGGCGTGCCGGCGAGCGGGGCTCAGCGCGGTGCCGTGGGCCGTGCGGGGACGCGGACGAAGGACACGGTGTTCATCGAGTGTCCTCCTCTCCGCGCCCACGGCGCATCGCAACCTGGGGGCACGGTAGCTGATCGCTTGATGACCGTGCGTGTACTTTTCCGGGGTGACCTCGCTCGAGCTCTTGTGGAACGGCTGGCGGGCGAGCTACGTGCGGACCGCGGGCGACGACGCCGACGACGCCGCCGACCTGGGGCCCGGCAGCGTGTTCACGCAGATCCTCGCGTCCGGGCTCTCGGACGACGAGACGCACATCATCCACCGCGGTGCGCACGTGTTCGTGATCCTCAACGCCTTCCCGTACGCCGTCGGCCATCTGCTGGTGTTGCCGTATCGCGAGGTCGCCGACCTCACCGACCTCGATGCCGACGAGACTGCCGACCTGTGGCCGACGGTCACCACCGCGGTCGAGGTGGTGCGTCGGGGGATGCAGCCGCACGGCGTGAACGTCGGGCTCAACCTCGGTCGATCCGCCGGCGGCAGCGTGCGCGAGCACCTGGACGTGCACGTGGTGCCGCGTTGGATCGGCGACGCCAACTTCATGACCGCTACCGCCGACACCCGCACGCTGCCCGAGGCGCTGCCCGATACCGCCGCGAGGCTGCGCGCCGCATGGCCCGCCCCGTAGCCTGGCAACCGCATGAGTGACACCGGCGAACTCCGCGACGAGCTGCCCGACGACCTGAACGCGGCCGAGTACGTCGGTCCGTATCAGTTCCCCGACAACAGCCGGCGTCGCTGGCCCGCAGCGATCTACCTCGTGACGGCCGCCGTGCTGCTCGTCGTGTGGCTCGTGCGCCGAGGCGATGCCCCGGTGCTGGTCAACGAAGGTTGGCTGTGGGCGGCGATCCTGCTGGGCGTCGTTGGCATCTACTCGTTCACGTCCGGCTGGCGGATGCACGTCGACGAGAAGGAAGCCCTCGTGGCGGCGCAGGGTGCCGTCGGGTTCGCCGTCGGCCACGCTTCGGCACAGCAGGTGTGGCGTGGCTTGCGCAGTCGTCCGACGTGGCGTGTGCTCGTCTACTCAGCCGAGAACCCGCCGCGCCAACGCGGCCTGGTGTTGATCGACGCCATCGACGGCACGGTCATCGAGCACCTCGCGGAGCGCAATCCCGAGCAGGACTGGGACGAATAGCGTCAGTCCACTTCGGGGCGGAGCGCCTCGATCGATCGCAGCCGGGCCCCGATCTGCAAGGCAATCGCACCCAACCGGTCGAGCACGTGGGCGTCCCAGTCGTCGGCTGGCGTCGCATCGATTGCCGTGGCGATGGCGAGCGGGTCGTGCGTAGTCATCAGCAGACGGCCGGCCTCGCCGAGGTCTTGCTGAAGCTCGGTCACCTCAGCGTTGATCGCCTCGGCCGGAAGGTCACCCTGCGCCTCACGAAGGCGCCGCGGGATCGAACGGAACGCGACAGCGAGGTCAGCAGGGGAGGCGGTGCTCATGCCCTTCATGTTCGCAGTCGGCGGGGTAGATTGACCAGCGCATGTTCGACGGAAAGTTCCGCACGACAGTCGATCGTGCGGTGAAGCCGGTGGGTAACGGCCTGCGCCGCACCGGTATGTCGCCCGACCACCTCACGATCCTCGGCCTGGTCATCGCGATTGGCGCCGCCATTGCGATCGCCAACGGTTCGATGTTCCTCGGGCTCGTGCTCGTGATTCTCGCCGCACTGCCCGACCTGTTCGACGGCGCGTTGGCGAAGGCGTCGAACACCTCCAGCCAGCGCGGCGCGTTCTTCGACTCGGTGATCGACCGGGTGACCGATGCGCTGCTGTTCGGTGGCCTCGTCTGGTACTACGCGAGCGGCACCACCCCGCAGTTGGCGGTACTGCCCTTCGCGATCATGGCGCTCAGCTCGGTGATCTCGTACCAGCGCGCGAAGGCCGAATCGCTCGGCCTCGATGCAAAGGGTGGGTTGATGGAACGGGCCGAGCGGATCATCGCCCTGTGCCTCGGTCTCCTGATCCCCGCGCTGCTCCTCCCCGTTCTTTGGATCACGCTGGCGCTCACGGCGGTCACCGCTGTCCAGCGATTCGTGAAGGTGTGGCGTCAGGCCGATGTTGCCCCGGTCACGGCGGCCAAGATCGAACAGCGCCGCATCCGCCGGCAGAGTCGGCGAGTCGTGCGCACCGAGCGCCGCCGCACGCGCATCTCGCGACTCGACGGCCGCCAACGCCGCGAGCCCTGACTCGCCAGATGTCACCACCTGCCGACAGGAACCGGTTCCTCGATGCAGCCTCGCTGGGCAGCTACCGCCTTGGAGCCTTTGCCGCGAAGGTGATGCCCGGACCGATCGCCGAGGCGGCGGCAGCACCTCTCGGGTTCGGTGCGAACGTCGCCAGCGCGGCCAAGCGTGAGATGTTCCACCGACACCTTCGTCGGGTGAATCCGAAGATGGGGCGGGCGTCGATGCGAGTTGCGACGCAGATGGCGTTCGACAGTTACGCCCGCTACTACGTCGAGAGTTTCCGTCTGCCGACGCTGTCGAAGGCGGCGGTCGAGCGGGGCTTCACCAAGGATGGCTACGAGCACATCACCGAGGGGCTCGCGAAGGGCAACGGCGTCATCCTCGCGCTGCCGCATCTCGGCGGGTGGGAGTGGGCTGGTCGATGGATGACCGACCAGGGTCACCGGCTGACGGTGGTGGTGGAGGCGCTCGAACCCCCCGAACTGTTCGAGTGGTTCGCCGACCTGCGCAAGGACCTCGGGATGACGGTCGTGCCGCTCGGCCCCGGCGCGGGTTCGGCCGTGCTGAAGGCGTTGCGTGCCAACGAGGTGGTGTGCCTGCTGTCGGATCGTGACCTCGACCGGACCGGCCCTGAGGTCGACTTCTTCGGCGAGCGAACCACGCTGCCCGCCGGTCCCGCAACGCTCTCGATTCGCACCGGCGCCCCGATCCTGCCGACGGGCGTGTACTTCACGCTCGGTATCAGGGTCATCACGCGATCGTGCGCCCGCCGATCCCGATCCACCGCAGCGGTGGCCTCCGCTCCGACGTCCAGCGCGTCACCCAACTGCTCGCCCACGAGCTCGAGTTCCTCATCCGCCGCGCGCCGGAGCAGTGGCATCTCTT
>JBMOFX010000296.1:0-3332 GCA_049318665.1 Ilumatobacteraceae bacterium
CGACCGTGAGGAACGCCATCTCCTTGTTGTGGTCGGTGGGGAAGATGAAGTTCGAGGCGTGCCCGGTGCTCCCGCCGGGGTTCGGGAGTGGGCCCTTGTCGATGAGCACCATGTCGGTCCAGCCGAGTCGGCTCAGGTGGCCGACGAGGCAGTTGCCGACGATGCCGGCACCGATGACGACGACCCTGGCGTGGCTCGGAAATGTGTCCGACATGCTGTGCGACTCCCTGGATGCTCGGTCGCCCGCCTGGAACGACCACGGTGATATATCATCACGATATCACACGAGCGACAGCGAGATCATTGAGCGAGCGGGCCTACGACGACATCCGACGGATGATCGTCCGACTCGAACTCGCGCCCGGTGCGGTGGTGCGCGAGGACGAGTTGCAACAGCGACTCGCGTTGGGACGCACCCCCATTCGCGAGGCGCTCCAGCGACTCGTCCGCGATCAGTTCGTCGTGGTGGTCCCCCGCCGCGGTGTGTTCGTCTCCAACATCGACGTGTCTGAACTGGCGATGCTCTACGAGACCCGCGCCATCCTCGAGCCGTACGCCACGCGACTCGCCTGTTTGCGCGGCAAGCCCGATCACTGGGATGCGATGGCCGAAGCGCTCGATCGTGCCGAAGCGCCCGGAACACCGAGCGGTGAGCTCATCGAGATCGATCGCCAATGCCACGAGATCGTGTGGGCCGCTGCCGACAACCGGTTCCTCACCGACACCCTCGACATGCTGTACGCGCAGAGCGACCGGCTGTGGCACATGTACCTCGCCGATGTCGACGACATGGAACACGCGGTCACCGAGCATCGAGCGATCCTCGACGCGCTGCTCGGCGGCGACAGCGATGGCGCGGCTGCACTCGTGGAGGCGCACGTGCGGTCGTTCGACGACCAGATCCGTACGGCCGTCACGCGTCGACTCGAAGCGCCACTCGGCTAGCCTGCGGTCGCGCCCACACATCGCACGGGAGAGCCACGACGCGGCCAGCGTCGGGGCGCCGAAGGAGCAACCTCCCCGGAATCTCTCAGGCCAACGGACCGTGCGAGCAGGCGTCGCTGGAAAGCAGGAGGCGGTCACCACGTCCTCCTCGCCGACGGGGAAAGCGCCGGATTCGTTCGGCGCGAAGCTCTCAGGCATCGATGACAGCGGGGGAAGCACCACGGCACCGCCAGGAGGCTCCTCATGTCCGATCCCATCACTCCGATTCCCGCGGCGCGCGTGTCGCTCGACGATCTGCTCGACCGGACCGAGTTCACGCGACGGCACATCGGGCCGACGGAGAGCGAACGTGCGTTGATGCTCGGCATCGTCGGCGCCTCGACGGTCGACGAGTTGCTCAGCGAATGCGTCCCATCGTCGATCATCGGCACCGGCACGCTCGATCTCCCCGCGCCGAGACGAGAAGCCGACGTGCTCGTCGCACTGCGCGACATTGCGTCGCAGAACGTGGTGCGGACGAGCCTCATCGGGATGGGGTACCACGGCACCCACACGCCGCTCGTCATCCAACGCAACGTGCTCGAGAACCCCGCCTGGTACACCGCGTACACCCCATATCAGCCCGAGATCAGCCAGGGTCGGCTCGAGGCCTTGCTCAACTACCAGACGATGGTGGCCGAGCTCACCGGCTTCGACATCGCCAACGCCTCGCTGCTCGACGAGGCCACCGCGGCGGCGGAAGCGATGACGACCGCCCGCCGGCAATCGCGCAGCACGAGCTTGCGGTTCGTGGTCCACCACGACACACACCCCCAAACGATTGCAGTAATGGCAACGCGCGCCGAGCCCATCGGCGTCGAGTTGGTCGTCGGCGACGTCGACGATGTTGATGCCGGATGCTTCGGAGCGCTGTTCAGCCTGCCGACCTCGAGCGGTGCGATCGTCGACTGGACTGCGGCGATCGAGCGGGTCCACGCCGTCGGCGGACTCGCAGTCGTCGCGACCGACCTGCTCGCCTGCGTGTTGATGCCCCCACCGGCGAGCCTCGGTGCCGACATCGCCATCGGATCGGCGCAACGATTCGGCGTGCCGATGGGGTTCGGTGGGCCGCACGCTGCGTTCATCGCCGTTCGGGCCGACGCCGCACGCGCGCTGCCAGGACGCCTCGTCGGGGTCAGCACCGACACTGCAGGCCGGCCCGCGCTCCGCCTGGCGCTCCAGACGCGCGAGCAGCACATTCGCCGCGAGAAGGCCACATCGAACATCTGCACTGCGCAGGTGCTGCTCGCCAACATCGCGGGGCTCTACGCGGCGTGGCACGGCCCGGACGGGCTGACACGGATCGCCGAGCGCGTACACCGACTCACCTCCATCGCCGTCGCGGCGATCCGCGACGCCGGGCTCGCGCTTCGGAACGACACGTGGTTCGACACCATCCAGGTGCGCGTCGACGATGCCGGCGCGGTGCACGAGCGAGCCCGCGAACTCGGATACGACGTGCGCCCCATCGACGGCACCACGATCGGCATCACGTTCGACGAAACCTCCACGCTGCAGACGGTCACCGACGTGCTCACGATCCTCGCGATCAACAGTGAGATCACGGCCGAGATCACGACTGACGCGCCGGACGGGCTGCCCGCGCGGCGCACTGGTGAGTTGCTGCCGCAGGAGGTGTTCCACGTCCACCGCACCGAGCACGAGATGCTCCGCTACCTCCGACGCCTGGCCGACAAGGACCTCGCGCTCGATCGGACGATGATTCCGCTCGGGTCGTGCACGATGAAGCTCAACGCCACGGCCGAGATGCTGCCGATCACGTGGCCCGAGTTCGCCAACCTCCACCCCTTCGGCCCCGCCGACGAGAGTGTCGGCTACCGCACCCTCATTCGTGAGTTGGAGGAGATGCTGGTGCGGATCACCGGCTACGACGCGGTGAGCCTGCAGCCCAACGCCGGGAGCCAGGGTGAGTTCGCCGGCCTGCTCGCGATCCGCGCGTACCACCGCAGCTGCGGAGCTGCACAGCGCACGATCTGCCTCATCCCGTCGAGCGCACATGGCACCAATGCAGCGAGTGCGGTGATGGCTGGATTCGACGTGGTCGTCGTGTCGTGCGACGAGCACGGCAACGTCGACCTGGCCGATCTTCGAGCGAAGATCGAGGCGGCAGGCGATCGCCTCGGCGCGCTGATGATCACCTATCCGTCCACGCACGGCGTGTTCGAAGACGCGATCGGCGACATCTGCGCCGCGGTGCACGACGGCGGCGGTCAGGTCTACGTCGACGGCGCGAATCTCAACGCGCTGGTCGGCGTGGCTAAACCCGGCTTGTTCGGCGCCGACGTGAGCCACCTCAACCTGCACAAGACGTTCTGCATCCCCCACGG
>JBMOFX010000297.1:0-3328 GCA_049318665.1 Ilumatobacteraceae bacterium
CCGTCGCCGGTGAAGCACACCACCCGGCGGTCGGGTCGCGCCAGCGCGGCTGCGATGGCGGCGGGAAGGGCGAACCCCATGGTCGCCAGACCGCTGGAGATGAGCAGCGAGCACGGTTCGTCGGCGGGCCATAGCGGCATCGCCACGAGCATGTGTGCCCCGGCGTCGACCGTGGCCACCGAACCCTTCGGTGCTGCGGCCGCGGCCAGTTCGACGACCTCCTGCGGCACGAGCGCCGCCGGGTGCTCGGGCACCACGGCACGCAACTCGGCATCGGCCCGCACGCGATGGGTGCGTCCGTGCCCGGGCGCCCACTGCGTACGGAGCGCATCACCCAGCCCGGCTATCTCGTCGGCCAGCGCCGCCGGGTCGACGACCACTTCGGCGTGCAGCGCCGCGCCGAAGAACGTGCTGTCGGTGATCGCCCAGGTGCCGAGCAGGATGACTCGTGCCTCGGCAGGCCATGGCGCTGGGATGAACTCGACCGGGTCGAAGCCGATGCCGATGACCAGGTCGGCCTCGTTGAGCAACGGCTGTTCGATCGTGGCCCCGGTGGCCACGCCCGCGCACCAGTCGGCGCTGTCGGGCACCATGCCGCGCGCCTGGTAGGTGCACAGCATCGGCACGTTGGCCGAGGCGCCAAGTTCGGCCAGGGCGTTCGCAACCGCGCTGCGCTGCGCTGGGCCGCACACCACGGCCCCCGACCCCACGATCACCACGGGGCGCTGTGCCGTCTCGAGTGCGTCGCGGTAGCGAGCGAATTCGTCGGCCGACGCCGCTTCAGCGACTGTCGGATCGGTTGGCACCTCGGTGTCGGGGCCCGACGCGGTGGGGTCGATATCGACATGGACCGGCCCGGGCCGACCGCTCAGCGCAAGGGCTGCGACGGCATCGGCCGCCGAAACGGACCGACCGTCGAGAACGACCGACGCCTTGCTGACGGGGCGAAACAGTGCTTGCTGGTCGAGTCGCTGGTGTGAGATCCGTTCGCGGTCGGCCGCGGCCACACAGTCGGTGACGAGCACCATCGGCTGGTGGTCGAGCAGTGCCTGCGCAACACCGTTGACGGCGCTCGCCGCACCCGGCCCTCGCGTCGCGACGGCAAGGGCCGGCGCACCCGTCAGCTGCCCCATCACGCCCGCCATCACTGCGGCTGCGGTCTCGGTGTGCGTGAGCACGAATTGCAGCCCTTGCTCCGCCACCTCGCCCACCACGTCGAGGTTCGAGCCACCGCCGGGCACACCGAACGCGTGGGTGGCCCCCGCCTCGCGGCATGCCCGAACGAGCGAGGCGGCGATGGACCGGCGCGATCCGGCAGGGGAGGACGACGGTGAGGTCATGGGGCGTTGGCTCGCATCTGGAAGCGGTAGGTGTACCGCGTCACGTTGAAGTGGTTGATGGCCAATTCGAGGAAGTCGCCGTTGTGATCGATGTACAGCCGGTCGATGCGCAGCACAGGGTCGCCTTCGCGGCACTCCAGCGCGTCGGCGATGCGCGCATCGGCGAGTTCGGCGGTGATGGTCTGGTCGGCCCCGGCGATCGGTCGGCCGGCCACTCGTTCCACCACGCTCAACACCGTGAGGTTGTGCTGCACGCCCGTGACCGCGAACTCGGGTATGTCGAGCAACCCCCGTCCGACGGCGACGGGCAGGAAGGCCGTGGTGACGCAGTAGGGCCGGTCGAGGTGCAGGCGGCGGAAGCGCATCGTGACCACGGTGTCGGAGTCGAGATGCAGCCGCCCGGCAGCGCTGATGTCGACACCCATCGTCGGCGGGTCGAGCACGTCGAGGTCGGTGTCGTCGGCGAGTGCCATCAACTCGTCGATCGAACCGGACGAGCGCACGTACTTGCCCGACATCCCGGCGACGAAGGTGCCCCGACCGGGGATGCGATACACGATGCCCTCGGCGACGAGGTCTTGGAAGGCGCGCCGGACGGTCTGTCGGCTCACGTCGTGCTCGACGCAGAGGTCCGCTTCGGTGGGCAGGGCGACACCGGCGGGATAGGCGCCTGCGGCGATCTCGGCGCGGAGTCGGTCGGCGACGATGCGGTACGCGGCCGTGGCGCCGCGTGCTGGGGGTTGCACGACGGCACGACTCATGGCCGTACATTAGGCTCGCTTCGACTGCTGCGGCAACGGGCCAAACCCTGTGCAGACGGGTGCAGCACACCACAGGGGAGCCACAGGTCATGCCAAATGGACTGCCGCAGGTCGCCACGTCGTCGTTCGTCGACGGTGTCGACCTCCACCACGACTCGAGCTTCGTGGTCGTCGACCCGGGAACCGGTGCCGCGCTGGCGGAGGTGGGTGCGGCCACCGCGTCCGACGTCGATCGAGCCGTCGCGGCGGCGCGTCGGGCTTTCGACGACGGACCCTGGCCGCGGCTCGCACCGCGCGATCGCGCTCGGGTGCTGCGCCGGCTCGGTGATCTGCTGCTGCGCGACCGCGAGGATCTCGCCCACCTCGAGAGTTGCGACACGGGCAAGCCGATCACGCAGGCCCGTACTGATGTCGACGTCTCGGCCAGGTACATGGAGTTCTACGCCGGCGTGATCGAGTCGGTGCACGGCGACACCATCCCGGCCATTCCCGGGGTGCTGGCCTACACGCTGCGCGAACCGCTGGGTGTGACGGCGCACATCGAGCCGTGGAACTACCCGCTGCAGATCGGCTGTCGCTCCGTCGCGCCGGCGTTGGCAATGGGCAACTGCGCAGTGCTGAAGCCGGCCGAAGAGGCGCCGCTCAGTCTGTTGCGGTTGGCCCGGCTGGCCGTCGAGGCAGGGGTGCCCGCCGGTGTGCTCAACGTGGTCGCAGGTCTCGGTGAGGTGGCCGGTGCTGCGCTTGCCGGGCATCGCGGCATCGACCATCTGTCGTTCACCGGTTCGTTGGAGGTGGGCGCCCTCGTCGCCGCGGCTGCAGCGCGCAACGTCGTTCCGGTCGCACTCGAACTCGGTGGCAAGTCACCGAACATCGTCTTCGCCGACGCCGACCTCGACCGGGCACTGCCCATCATCGCCAAGTCGGTGCTGCAGAACGCCAGGCAGACGTGCTCGGCAGGCTCGCGGCTGTTGGTCCATCACGAGGTGCGCGCCGAGGTGGTGGCGCGACTGGGCGCCATCCTCGAGGGTGTGCGCATTGGTCGCGGCCTCGACGATCCCGAACTCGGCCCGCTCATCTCGGCCCGCCAGCTCGAGCGTGTCGAGCGCATGGTGGCCGACGGCAGTGTTGGCGCACACATCGTCACCGGTGGGGAGCGCGCCTTCGTGGCCGGATGCGAGGGCGGGTTCTTCTACCGGCCCACGCTCGTCGACGGGGTCGATGCCGCCA
>JBMOFX010000298.1:0-3327 GCA_049318665.1 Ilumatobacteraceae bacterium
GCAGCAGCGAGCGCATAGATCTGCTGGAGCGTGCCCTCGACGTCGGCGGTCTTGGTGATCGTCATCGACTGCACCGAGATCGGCGCGTCGCCACCCACCGCAACTTTGCCAACGTGGATCTGGCGGGTCTGACGCCGCTCGTACGAGGGTCGAGAGTCGTTCACAGGTCTCAGTGTGCCACCGGGTCGGCCCCGTGAGACCGATCAGCCGCCGAGCGGATTGACGATGTCGAGGTAGAGCCCAGCAAGCATGAAGGTGACGAGCAAACCGATCGTCATCATGGCGAACGGGATCAGCTTCGCCACGTCGGCGTGGTACGGCTCCTCGCCCTTGCGTGACCGCAGGCGCTCGTACGTCGCGATCGCCGCGTGCCCACCGTCGAGCGGGAGCATCGGCAACATGTTGAGCACGCCGAGCGACACGTTGACCCCGGCGAGGAGCAGCAGAATGCCGGCCAGGCCGGTCTCGCCGCCCACGAACCCGCTGAACTGGCTGATGCCGACCACGGTGGTGGGCCGAGTCGCCAGATCATCGGTAGCACCCGTGAGGTGCCGGACGATGTTGACCGGGTTGAACACCTTCACGATGCCGCCCACCGTGGCCCACGCGTTGCTGCCGAGGTCGGTGACGCTGCTTCTCGCCGCCTCGAACACCGACATCGACTGCCAGTCGTTGACGTCACCGGAGCGCGTACCGAGATAGGCCTTACCGAACGACGGGCCTTGGTTGGGGTTGCTGCCGAGACCGACCTCGATGGTCTGCTCGACACCATCGCGGAGCACCGTGATCGCGACGGTGTCTTTCGGCTGGTGACTCTGGATCGTGCTGACGAACTGGTCGGCAGAAGTGACGGCGACCCCGTCGACGCTCCGCACGATGTCGCCAGGTTTGATGCCCGCCTCGCCGGCCGGGTCACCAACCACGACCGATTCGATGCGCACCTCACCGGTGGGGCCGAGCTGCCCCTTCACCGCGTAGACGCCGAACAGGAGCGACACTGCGATGAGCACGTGCATCAGCGAGCCCGCACAGATCACGAGCATGCGACGCGGGTAGCTCTTGTTGCGGTAGGCGCGGGGCTCGTCCTCGGGCGACACCTCGTCCATGCTGTTCATGCCGATGATCCGTACGAACGCCCCGACCGGGTAAAGGCGCAGGCCGTACTCGGTCTCGCCGCGGCGGAAACTCCACAACTTGGGGCCCATGAAGAGGAAGAACTGCGTGGCCTTCATACCGGTCCAACGGGCGGTCATGAAGTGGCCGAGCTCGTGGAGGAACACACATACGACCAGGAGCATCACGAACACGAACGCCCACGGGCTCCAGCTGTAGAGCAGCGCGAGCAGGGCCCCGATCATGAGGAGCCCGAGCAGGGCGCGCGAGCCGCCGGCGGTGGGCTCGGGCTCGCCCGGCGCGTCGCTGGCGCCGCCAGCCATCACTTCGTTCTGGAACCGGCTGAACGAACGCGAGTCGGGCGCCGGAGCGTCGGACGGGGAAGGGGGCGGGGGTAGGACGTTGCTCATGAGAAGACCTCGGCGATGAGTGCAGATGTGACTGTCCGGGACCGCGCGTCAGCGGCGATGATGTCGTCGACGGAATCGTCGGGTCCCGATTCGTAGCGTTGGAGGCTCGCGTCGCAGAGTTCGGCAATCTGCGCCCAGCGGAGCCGCCCAGCGAGGAACGCCTCGACGGCCACCTCGTTCGCGGCGTTCAGCCATGCGGGTGCCGTGCTGCCGGCACGTCCAGCGTCGTAGGCGAGCGTGAGGCAACGGAAGGTGGCCGTGTCGGGCGCTTCGAAGTCGAGCCGGCCGAGCTGCGACCAATCGATTCGACCGAACGGCGTCGCGATTCGTGCGGGATAGGCCAGCGCGTATCCGATCGGAAGGCGCATGTCGGGCATGCTCAGCTGCGCCATGGTGCAGCCGTCGGTGAACTCGACCATCGAGTGCACGACGCTCTGCGGGTGCACCACCACCTCGATCTGGTCGAATGGCGTGCCGAACAGCTCGTGCGCCTCGATCACTTCGAGGCCCTTGTTCATCAGCGTCGACGAGTCGATCGTGATCTTCGGGCCCATCGCCCACGTCGGATGGGCGAGCGCTTCGTCGACGCGCACGTTCGCCAAGGAGTCGGCGGTTCGGCCGCGGAACGGCCCGCCGCTCGCCGTGAGCACGACGCGAGCGACCTCACGATCGACGTGCTCGCTCGAACGGAGGCACTGATGCACCGCACAGTGCTCGCTGTCGACCGGCACGAGCTCGGCACCTGGCGTCCGCCGAAGGGGCTGCACGACCGGACCCGCGGCGATGAGGCTCTCCTTGTTGGCGAGCGCGAGGCGCTTCCCACGACGGAGCGTCTCGATCGTGACCGGGAGGCCGGCAAAGCCGACCACGGCGTTGACCACGACGTCGGCATCGTCGGCGAGTTCCGCCTGACTCGCCACCACCTGCGCGAACGGCAGCGCCTCGGCGACTCGAGCGCGCTGGGTCGCGTCGGCAACCGCTACGACCTTTGGTCGGAACTCGAGCGCCTGCTCGATGAGCACCTCGACGGATGATCCGACCCCGAGGCCGACCACCTCGTACGCGCCGGCCTCGGCACGGACGACGTCGAGGGTCTGCGTGCCAATGCTGCCGGACGACCCGGCGATGGCCACGCGGACAGCGGACATGGCCGTCATTCTGCCAGCCGTTTCCGGCTTGGCAGCGTCGTGTGACCGAGTTGGGTCAGGGGATCCAGGGGGTGATGACCAGCGTGAGGTAGTACACGGCCGGCAACGTGAACAGGAACCCGTCGAACCGGTCGAGCACGCCGCCGTGACCACGGATGATGTTGCCGAAGTCCTTGATCTCGAGGTTGCGCTTGAACATGCTCTCGGTGAGGTCACCGAGCGGCGCAGCGAGGCTGATGACGATGCCGAGGATGATCAGGTCGGACGTGGAGGTCCAGGTGTCGCTCGTGCCGCTGGCACCGACGACGATCATCGCGAGGATGGTCATGATCGCGCCGCCGACGAAACCCTCGATGGTCTTCTGCGGGCTGATCCATTCGCGTAGCGGGTGACGTCCCGCCGCCGAACCGACGAACAGAGCACCCACGTCGTTCGCCACGACACCGAGCGCGAGGAGGAACAGCGTGTCGGTGCCGACGTGGGGTTGGCCGGCCACGTTCGACCACCCGAGGATGAGTGCCGCGAACGCACCGAGCACACCGATCCACACCACGCCAAGGAGGGTGATGGCCGTGTTCGGCAGCGGGCTCGATTCGATGCTCGTCGACGTGACGAACGTGAGCACCGTGGCGGCGAGCGCGAGGAACAGCACGAGC
>JBMOFX010000299.1:0-3319 GCA_049318665.1 Ilumatobacteraceae bacterium
CGCCTTCTCGAGACCCTGCTCGGTGCGCTCCATGCCGCAGTAGTCCCAGATGATCCGACCGAGCTCGCGATGGAAGAAGTCGGGCGAGCGCGTGCCCTTGATGTCGAGGTAGCCCTGGAAGCGCTGGCGCACCTGGGCCTCGGCCTCCTTGAACGCGGGGTGATCGACGCCCGGGATCGGCTTGTTGAGCATCGGGGCGAGGTAGTTGCCGATCGTGTACGGCAGGACGAAGTACCCGTCGGACAGACCCTGCATCAGCGCCGAGGCGCCGAGCCGGTTGGCGCCGTGGTCGCTGAAGTTGGCCTCACCGGCGGCGTAGAGGCCCGGGATCGTGGTCATCAACTCGTAATCGACCCACAGCCCACCCATCGTGTAGTGGCTCGCCGGGTAGATCCGCATCGGGACCGAGTACGGGTCTTCGCCGGCGATGCGCGCATACATCTCGAACAGGTTGCCGTAGCGCTCTTCGACGACGTCCTTGCCGAGGCGGTTGATCGCCTCGGAGAAGTCGAGGTACACACCGTTCTTCAACGGACCGACGCCGCGGCCCTGGTCGACCAAACGCTTCGCCGCACGCGACGAGATGTCGCGCGGGGCGAGGTTGCCGAAGCTCGGGTAGAGCCGCTCGAGGTAGTAGTCGCGCTCGTCCTCGGGAATGTCGCGGGCGGCCCGCTCGTCGCCGACGGCCTTCGGGACCCACACCCGTCCGTCGTTGCGGAGCGACTCCGACATCAACGTGAGCTTCGACTGCGTCTCGTCGGCCTGAGGAATGCAGGTCGGGTGAATCTGCGTGTAGCACGGGTTGGCGAAGAACGCGCCACGCCGATGGGCCCGCCATGCCGCCGTGACGTTGCACGCCATCGCATTGGTGGAGAGGAAGAACGCATTGCCGTAGCCGCCGGTGCAGAGCACGACGGCGTGCGCGCTGTGCGATCGCACTTCGCCGTTGATGAGGTCGCGAGTGACGATGCCGGCGCAACGACCATCGACGACCACGGTGTCGACGAGCTCGACGCGGTTCCACAACTTGATGTTGCCGAGGCCGACCTGGCGCTCCATCTGTTGATAGGCGCCCAGCAGCAGCTGCTGTCCGGTCTGGCCACGCGCGTAGAAGGTACGGCTCACCTGGGCGCCACCGAAGCTGCGGTTGTCGAGCAAGCCGCCGTACTCACGTGCAAAGGGCACACCCTGCGCGACCATCTGGTCGATGATGTCGACACTCACCTCGGCGAGGCGATGGACGTTCGACTCGCGGGCGCGGAAGTCGCCGCCCTTGATCGTGTCGTAGAACAGACGGTGGACGGAGTCGCCGTCGCCCTTGTAGTTCTTCGCAGCGTTGATGCCACCCTGCGCAGCGATCGAGTGAGCGCGGCGCGGCGAATCGTGGAACGTGAAGGCCTCGACCTGATACCCCAGCTCGGCGAGCGTGGCCGCAGCCGATGCGCCTGCCAGGCCGGTGCCCACCACGATCACCTTGAACTTGCGCTTGTTGTTGGGGTTCACCAACTTCATGTCGCTCTTGTACGTCTCCCACATCAGCGGGACGTCGACGTTGGGTGCCTTGCTCTGCAGGCGGTCGTTCAGCTGACCGGTGACCTGTGCGGTGCTCATCTGATGCTCCTTGACCGATCAGCCGACGATGCCGGCGAGGACTGCGACGGGAAATGACACGTTGCCGATGACGACGACGGCGGCAAAGCCAGTGGCGAAGCTGCGTCGCCACTGGTTGAAGCGCGGGCTGTTCCAGCCGATGCTCTGGAAGATGCTCCACGCGCCGTGGTACAGGTGCACGCCGAGCGCAAGGTTGGCGAGGATGTAGAAGACCGCCACCGGGATGCGCGAGAAGCTGTTGACGACGTTGGCGTAGACCTCGCCGTGCACGAACGTGCCGTCGGCGCCGATGTTGTTGGTGACGCCCCAGGTGAGGTCGAGCAGGTGCCAGATGATGAACAGCAACACGATGATGCCCGTCCAACGCATCGTGCGGCTCGCGAAGCTCGCGATCTGGTAGTCACGCGCGCTCTGGTACTTCACCGAGCGGGCCTTGCGGTTCATCTGCGTGAGCGACCAGGCCGAGTGGAGGTGCAACGCGAGCATCACGATCAACCCGCCGCGCAGGATCCACAGCACCGCACCGTGCGGCGCGATTGGTACCAGCAGTTCACGGAGGAACTCGGCGTAGTGGTCGAACTCCTCGGCTCCGAGGTACATCTTCAGGTTGCCGATCATGTGGGCGAGGACGAACCCCATCATCCCGATGCCGGTGATCGCCATCACGTACTTCTTGCCAACCGCCGTGCCATAGAGGTCGAGGAGGAACGGCTTCTTCTTCCTGCGCCCACCGGTAGCGGTGCCGGAGACCGGTCCGCGACTCGGCGCCGGGCTGATCGTCTGCGCCATGTCGCGAACGGTACTCCTCCACCCGCGATGGAACGAACCCCGCGCCGAGATGTGTCAACGTTTCGTCGGTCACATGCCAGAGTTCCTACACTCTCCACGTTTCACCAACGGCGCGTCCGATTCGGCCGTGCCCCGAACCCAACTAAGGTCGAACGGTGCCAGTAACCATCTTTGCCGCTGAAGGCGGCTACCAAGACTTCGCACTCAAGGGCGGTGAGTGGGCGGTGCTCTGGCTCTCCGTAGCCTCCGCTGTCCTCGCTCTCGGTGTCGGCTTCTACCTCGCCAAGTCGGTCCTCGCGTACGACCAGGGCAGTCCCAAGATGCGGGAGATCGCGGGCGCGATCCAAGAGGGCGCCCTCGCGTACCTCAAGCGTCAGTTCAAGACCATCGCGGTCATCCTGGTGCCGCTGGCGATCATCGTCTTCATCACCTCCACTGCGATCGCCAAGCCGAACGGTGACGAGGCGCTGTCGTTCCTCCAGGCCGGCTCGTTCCGCACGCTGGCGTTCGTCCTCGGCTGCCTCGCCTCGGGCCTCACCGGCTACATCGGTATGACGCTCGCCACGCAAGGCAACGTCCGCACCGCCGCAGCCGCGCTCACCAACTCGATGCCGAAGGCGCTCACCGTCGCCTTCCGCACGGGCGGTGTCGCCGGCATGTTCACCGTCGGCCTCGGTCTGCTCGGCGCAACGCTCATCATCATGGCGTTCCAGAACACCAGCTCGGTGATCCTCGTCGGCTTCGGCTTCGGCGGTTCACTCCTCGCGCTGTTCCTGCGCGTCGGCGGCGGCATCTTCACGAAGGCCGCCGATGTCGGCGCCGACCTCGTCGGCAAGGTCGAGGCCGGCATCCCCGAGGACGACCCCCGCAACCCGGCCACGATTGCCGACAACGTGGGCGACAACGTGGGTGACTGCGC
>JBMOFX010000300.1:0-3247 GCA_049318665.1 Ilumatobacteraceae bacterium
GAGGCGCTCGACGACGTGTCGATCGTGGTGGACGACGGCGGCACGATCGTCGCGGTCGACCATGCGACGTCGCCCGCGGCGCTGGCGGCGATCGACGCGGCCACGAGCGTGCACCGCCTGGCACCGGACGAACGGTTGCTGCCGGGGCTGATCGACCTCCACATCCACGCGCCGCAGTGGCCGCAACTCGGGACCGGTCTCGACCTGCCGCTCGAACGCTGGTTGTTCGAGCACACGTTCCCGCTTGAGGCCCGCTTCGCCGACCCCGCGTTCGCTGCGGAGGTGTGGGCGCACATGGTGCCGACGCTGCTCGCGCATGGCACGACGACGGCGGTCTACTTCTCGTCGATCCACGAACCCGCCACGCTGCTGCTCGCGGAGGAATGCGTTCGACGCGGTCAGCGCGCCTTCGTGGGTCGTGTGGCGATGGATCATCCGGAGGGCACGCCCGATTGGTATCGCGACGCCGATGCCGCGGCGGGCATCGAGGCATCACGCCGATCGATCGACGCGATCCGCTCGATCGCTGGCGCAGCGGCGCTGGTCCAGCCGATCGTGACGCCGCGGTTCGTTCCCGCGTGCACCGATGAGCTGCTCACGGGGCTCGGCCGGCTCGCTGCCGAGACCGGCACGCTGATCCAGACCCACTGCTCGGAGTCCGACTGGGAGCACGGCGCGGTGCTCGAGCGATGCGGCATCACCGACACCCGCGTTCTCGCGCAGCACGGACTGCTCAGGGCCGGCACCGTGCTCGCGCACGGCAATCACATCGGCGACGACGACTTCGCCACCATCGCCGAGGCGAGCGCAGGCGTTGCCTGTTGCCCGCTGTCGAACGCGTACTTCGCGAACGGCGTGTTCCCGATCGCGCGGGCGCGGCGGGCCGGGGTGCGGGTGGGTCTCGGCACTGACGTGGCGGGTGGTGCCGAGCCGGGCCTGTTGCCGCAGGCTGCGTTCGCGGTGACGGCGTCGCGGATGCTGCGCGACGGTGTCGACGTCCGCCGCGACAGCAGCGAGCGCGGGACGACAGACACGGCGATCGATACGGTCACCGCGTTCCACCTCGCCACCGCGGGTGGCGCCGACGTGCTCGGCGCGCCGCTCGGACGATTCGCCGTCGGCAGCCAGTTCGACGCGATCGTGGTGGACACGGCGGGCGCGGTCGGCTCCGCGCTGCGTCGCTGGCCGGAGGTCGACACGGAGGATCGCTTGTTCGAGAAGATCGTGCGCCTCGCCCGCCCGGTCGACATCACGAGCGTGTGGGTGGCTGGCAGCCGGGTCGGACTGCCTGGGTAGCCTCCGAGCATGCGCGACCACTTCACCGAGGACCACGAAGCGTTCCGAGCGTCGTTCGCTTCCTTCATCGCCAAGGAGATGACGCCGCACTACCTCGAGTGGGAGCACGCCGGCATCGCGCCGCGCGAGTTGTTCGCCTCGGCCGGGCGCTACGGCTTCACGGGGATGGCCGTGCCCGAGGAGTGGGGCGGCGGTGGCAGCAGCGACTTCCGCTTCAACCAGGTGATCGCCGAAGAGCTCGCCGACGCGGGCATCGGTGGAGCCGGCCTCGGCATCACGCTGCACAACGACATCACCACCCCGTACTTCATCGAGTACTGCACCGACGAGCAGAAGCGCCGCTGGTTGCCGGGCATCGCGTCGGGTGAGCTCATCACCGCCGTCGGGATGACCGAGCCGGGTACGGGTTCGGATCTCGCGAGCATCGCCACCACGGCGGTGCGTGACGGCGACGTCTACGTGCTCAACGGGTCGAAGACGTTCATCACCAACGGGATCAACGCCGACCTCGTGATCGTGGTGGCGAAGACCGATCCGACGCAGCGCCACAGCGGGATGTCGTTGCTCATCGTCGAGCGCGGCATGGAGGGCTTCGAGCGCGGCCGCAACCTCGACAAGATCGGCATGCACAGCCAAGACACCGCCGAGCTGTTCTTCAACGACGTGCGCGTGCCCGTCACCAACCTGCTCGGCGACGAGGGCAAGGCGTTCCACTACCTCACGTTCAACCTGGCGCAGGAGCGTTTGTCGATCGCGATGAGCGGCGTGGCCTGGGCCCGTGCCGCGCTGCGTTGGACGCTCGAGTACGTGCAGGAGCGCAAGGCGTTCGGTCAGCCGATCGCGTCGTTCCAGAACACCAAGTTCGTGCTCGCCGAGGTGAAGACCGAGGTGGATGTGGCGCAGGCCTACGTCGATCAGTGCGTGCGCCAGCTCAACGCCGGCACGCTCACCGTGGCCGAGGCAGCGCAGTCGAAACTGTGGTGCACCGAGCTGCAGACCCGGGCGATCGATCGGTGCCTGCAGCTGTTCGGCGGCTACGGCTACATGCTCGAGTACCCGATCGCCCGTGCGTATGCCGATGCCCGCGTCACGCCGATCTACGGCGGCACGTCCGAAGTGATGAAGACGATCATCGCGAAGTCGATGGGTATCTGATGTCCGCCACCGCCGAGCGACGCCTGGGCACAATCGTCGAGCCCGCCCGCGAGATCGACGTCGTTCACGAGACCGACGTGCTCGTCGTCGGGTCGGGCCCTGCCGGGCTCTCGGCGGCGCTCGCCGCGGCGCGCGCCGGCGTGGAGGTGTCGCTGGTCGAGCGGTTTGGGTGCTTCGGCGGCAACATCACCACCGTCGGCGTGGAGGGCATGGCCTGGTACCGCCACGAGCAGACGGTGGAGGCGGATGGCATCGGCCGCGAGATGGAGAACCGCGCGTACGCGATGGGCGCGGCGGTGCCGGAGAGCCAGTCGATGTCGTACGAGATCGATGCCGAGGGCTTCAAGGTCGTCGCCGATGTGATGGTGCAGGAGGCGGGTATCCATCCGATGCTCCACCGCGCGTTCGCGGCGCCGATCATGGACGGCGATCGCGTGATCGGGATCATCACCGAGTCGAAGGCCGGTCGCGAGGCGATCCTCGCGCAGCGGGTCATCGACGCCACCGGTGATGCCGACGTCGCGTATCGGGCGGGTGCGCCCACGCACCTCGCGCCGCGCGAGACGTTGATGGCCGCGTCGGTGATGTTCCACCTCGCTGGGGTCGACAAGCGTCGCTTCGTGGAGGGTGTCGCCGCCGATCCGCAGACCTATGCCGACTGGGCCGGCAACGGCGAGTGGGACATCGAGACCTCCGGCAAGGAGGACGACCTGTTCTCGCCGTTCCTCCACAAGCCGTTCCAGCGAGCGGTGAAGGACGGGCTGATCCCGGCCGACCTCACCACCATCGCGGGCAC
>JBMOFX010000301.1:0-3205 GCA_049318665.1 Ilumatobacteraceae bacterium
CGCGTCGATGACCACGAACTCGGCGGAGTCGTCACTGCCGTCGTGAACGAAGGTCAACAACCACCCGTCGTCCTCCGCGGTGCCACCGGGCCGGCCAACGAACACGGGCTCGCCGGCAGCTCGCATCGGCCCGTGATCGAACTCGTCGCGTTGGCCGGTGAGGAGGTCGTGCTTCACGGTGGGCCAGTGCATGCTGCCGGTATCCACGTGGGCGCAATACCCGTAGCGGTATGGCTTGCCGGTGAGCGACCCCCGATGGCGTGGGAACTCGTTGACGCGTTCGTCGATGGTGGTGACGCTCACCGAACGTGTGGCCGGGTCGGCCTCCCAGCGCACCAGACGGGCGAGCGAGTCACCGAACGGGCCGTTCCGGTCGTTGCGCATCATGGTGTCGTAGAAGCACACGTCGAGCACGACCTTGCCGTCGGCCGTGTCGTAGGCGTTCATCGGGTGGAACACGTACCCGACCGGCACATCGATCCAGACGATGTCGGCTGCCGTGCCCTCGCGAGGCATCAGACCGATGCGGTTGCCGTAGTCGTCGTACCAGCGGAACGGGAACCGACTGCCCGCGAAAGCCGCGTCGAGGTCGACCAAGACCGGCTGGTCGTACACCACGATGTAGCGGTCGGTGATCGAGATGTCGTGCGCCATCGTCATGCCCGGCAGCGGGATGTCGACGGTGCGATTGACCCGGCCGTCGGAGCCGACACGCACGTATTGGACGTGATCCAACCACTCCGCCCACGCATAGGTGATGGCATGCATCTCACCGGTCGCCGGATCCACCTTGGGATGGGCGGAGAAAGCGCCGGGGAGCGTGCCGTAGAAGTCGTTGCGGCCGACGGTCTCGAGTTCGTACGTGAGCTCCACCGGGCAGCCGCCCGCCTCGACCATCGCCCAGGTGGTGCCCGCGAATCCGCCCACGTTCGTGTTCGGGCCGCCGGGGTTAGCGTTCCAGTTCGGGCCGGGAATGTCGGCGATGCCACGAGCTGCGCTGACGGCCGACGAGCCGACGTAGCGGTTGCGGTACCACTCGGCTCGTCCCTCCTTCAGGCGGATGCCGTGCACCATGCCGTCGCCGATGAACCAGTGGTGGGTCGCGGGGTCGACGTCGGAGATCGGGTTCGGGCCGTTACGGAGGTAGCGGCCGTTGAGATCGGTCGGTAGTTCACCGATCACGGGAAGGTCGAAGGCCGTGACCTCGTCGGCAACCGGTGCATAGTTGCCGGTGAGGTACCTGTTCGTCGTGGGGTGCTCTGACAGCGTCATGCTGACAGTGTCTAGTACGCCTGGTTGACACTGTCAATAATCCTCGTATCCTCGCCGCATGGCCACTTCGTCCCTGCGTGACACCGTGTTGCGCGCTGCGGTCGACCACATCGCCGAGCACGGCCCCGATGGGTTGTCGTTCCGACAGATCGCGTCGATGGCCGGGGTGAGCCATCAAGCCCCGTACCACCACTTCGCCGACCGTCGAGGCATCTTCCAGGCGATCGCCCTGGAGGGTTTCGCAGTGTTCGCCGCGGCGTTGCGGGCCGCGGAACAGCGAACCGACATCGACCAGTCGACGGCACTCCTGAACGGGTACGTGGACTTCGCGCTCGAGCACAAGGGCCACTTCCGAGTGATGTTTCGCAACGACCTCACCGGCATCGACGAGGATCCCGTGCTCGCCACGGTGGCGGACGAGTCATTCGACGTGCTGATCGACCACGTGCAGCGCGTCCTCGGCGAGAGCGCTTCAGTCGACGACATCCGCGACCGCACCATCACGATGTGGTCGCTCGCACATGGTCTTGCCAACTTGCTCATCGACGGCCCGCTCGAGAGCAAGGTGGGCTCCGTCACCGATCGTCAGGCGCTCGTGCGGGCGATCGCAGCCCACAGTGGCTTGGCCGGACGATCAGGTGGCGTGTAACCAGCCCCGAGTGCTGCTCACCAGCCGGTGGCACCGTCAATTCGTTCGCGGAGGAGGTCAGCGTGGCCGTTGTGGCGCGCGTACTCCTCGATCATGTGCACCATCACCCATCGCAACGAGACGGGCTCGTCCTCCCACGGACCGGCGATCGCAGTGAGGTCGTCGAGGTCGGCCGTCGTTTCGATCGATCGGCTCCGCTCGCACGCCTCGTGCCACGTGGCCCACGACGCGGCGACGGCGGCATCGTCGGAGCCGGTGAGATCACCGAAGTCGACGGGACCGAAGAACGGCTCGTCCGGCTCGCCGAGGAAGAGGCAGCCGAACATCCAACGCTCGCCCTCCGCGTGATGCTGCAGCAGACCGAGCAGCGACATCGGCGAGGGCTCGGCCGACCGACGTGCGAGTTGCGCCGCGGTGAGGCCCTCCAGCTTGTGGGCGAACGTTGCGCGTTGGAAGTCGAGCCACTCGCGCAGCATCGTTCGCTCGTCGGCCGTCCTGGCAGGCAGATGACGTGTGACCACCATCGAGTCCGAGCCTAGACGCGCGCTGCAACGTGGTTGGGTAGCCGCGAACGAAGTGCCGGTGCGGACGCGTGGACCCGATTGATGCAGACTTCGGCCATGCCCCACAGCAGCGAACGCAACGTGGGCGGCGGGAACGGTGAGACAGGTCTCGCACTCCGGCATCTCCGTGCGCTCGGCCTCCAGACAGGCGAGCCGACGCTCGAACTGCTTGCCCAGATCGTCCGACGGCACGTCGCTACGTTCGCATTCAGCAGCATCGGGGTCCGCCTCAACGACCCGCTGCCACTCGAGCCCGAGCAACTGTTCGATCGCATCGTGGTGCGCGGGCGCGGCGGCTACTGCTTCGAGCACAACGGTTTGCTGTTCGAAGTGCTGAGCGAACTCGGCTACGACGCGACCGTTCGGCTCGCGCGGGTGATCTACAACGGCGATCATCTGCCCGGGCTCACCCATCGCATCACTCACGTTCGGATCGACGACATCACCTACGTGGTCGACGTTGGGTTCGGGCCTGCCGGTCCGACGACTCCGGTTGCCATGCCGATGCCAGGCGCCGACACCCCAGCGCCGTGGCACGACGACCGGACCCATCGGGTCATCGAACGACGACTCGGTGAGTTCCACCTCCAGCAACGGCACGCCGACGGGCCGTTCTCGCTCTATCGGTTCGATCTCGGCACGTACGGCCAGGCCGACTGCGAGCTCGGCCACTTCTACTCGCACCGCCACCCCGCCGCGGTGTTCGTCAACAACCTGGTCG
>JBMOFX010000302.1:0-3194 GCA_049318665.1 Ilumatobacteraceae bacterium
GCACCATCAGCTTGCACTGGTAGAGCTCCATCGCCGAGTCGGCGATCAACCACTGGATGCCCTGCTTCTCGGCGAGGATGCTGCCGTGGCTGTAGCGCTTGAGCGAGCGGTCGACCATCATGTCGAGCGCCGTTTCGGCCTGCGCGATCCAGCGCATGCAGTGCGCGAGGCGGGCCGGTCCGAGTCGGTACTGGCCGAGCCGATGCCCGTTGCCGCGACCGCCGAGGATCTGCGAGTCGTGGACGCGGAGGTCTTCGATGACGATCTCGCTGTGGCCGCCAGGGCCGTGCATCGTCTCGACTTCGCGGACGTTGTTCCACCCTTCGGTCGGCAGGTCGATGATGAACGCGGTGTTCGCGCCGCGTGACCCTTCCGGCACGTCGAGTTCGGTGCGTGCGATGAGGATCGCGAACTTGGCGCGGTTCGCACCCGAGATGAACCACTTGTGCCCGTTGATCACCCACTCGTCGCCGTCCTTGATGCCGTGGGTGCGGATGAGCGTCGGGTCGGAGCCGGCCACTTCTGGCTCGGTCATCGCGAAGCACGACGACGACACGCCGTCACACAACGGCTTGAGGTACTTCTCCTTCTGCTCGGGCGTGGCCCAGTGCACGAGCGTGTGCATGTTGCCCTCGTCGGGTGCCTGACAGTTGAGCACCCACGGCCCCACGCGCACCTTGGCGGCCTCCGCCTGCACCATTGCGAGCGCGACGTGGCCGAGGCCCATCCCGCCCCACTCCTTGGGCATGTGCGGCAGCCACAGGCCATCGGCGACGGCCTGCTTGCGTAGGCCGATCAGGGCATGGATGTAGTCGCCGCGCTGGGCATCGTCCATCTCCTCGCGATGACCGAACGGCTCCATCGCCGGCTTGATCGTGTCGTCGACGAACGTCCGCACCCGGTTGCGGATCTCCTCGTGCTCGGGTGCGAGCGTGAAATCGATGGCCATGACGTCCCCCAGTGCGAATCAGCGCCCCTGTTCGGGCGTCCACTGCCATGATCGCTTTTCCCCGCGGAAGCGACCGAACCCGACGGCGATGAATGCGTGTGTCACGCGCCGAGCGCGGACAGCGCCCGGACGACTCGAGGGGGGCTGACCGGCTTCGGTGTGCCGAGGGTTTGCGCGAACTCGCTGATCCGGAGCTCCTCGAGCATCCAACCGACCTCGATGATCTCGGGGGTGATCGCGCCGGGGTCGAGTCGCTTCACGAACGTGGCGTAGCGGCGTTCGAGGGGAGCGATGGTGCGCATCCGTTGCTGGTCGCGGCTCGGGTCGTCGGGCAGCTTGGTGAGCCGCCGTTCGATGCCGCGCACGTAGCGGAGCACGTCGTGCAGGCGGTGCGCGCCCGTCGGGGTGACGAAGCCGGGCCGGATGAGCCGATCGAGCTGTGCCTGCGCATCGTCGGCTGACGACGCGACGGCAGGCGCGACGAGTTTGGCGAGGAGGCGGTCGACGTCGTTCGCTGCCGACGCGATCTCGGCGACCAGCTTCACGGCGGCGCCGACACGACTCCCCATCACCGCTTTTGCCTCCTTCACGAGCGCGACGAACGCCTCCTCGTCCCACACGGGCCCGCCGTGATCGAACAGCACGCGGTCGGCCACTGCGACCGTGCAGTCGGTGACCACTCGCTCGACCACGAAGCCGCGTCCGGTGAGCGCGAGACGATCGTGGTTGGTGAGTTGTTGCTCGGCGGCGCGCCGGGCCACGGGCGCGGCCAACAGCAGCAGGCGTCGCACCCCGGCTCGCATCACGCGCTGCTGCAGCGGCTCGTTGCTGAGGATCCGCAGCGACACCGTGTCGCCGTCGTCGACGAGTGCCGGATAGCCGCGAACGCCTTCGTGGTCGACGACCGGTGGCAGGGTGCCCACGTCCCAGGTGGTGAGGCCGCGTCGCTCCTCGATGGGTGTGGCGCGCACGATGGCGCGGCGGATCTCGCGACCCAGCCGGTCGCGCAGGTCGTCGAGCGACTTCGACGCGCCGAGCACCGTGCCGTCCTCGGCAACCACCGTGAACGTGACGCGCAGGTGGGCAGGCACGAGCTCGGGTCGCACGAGCACCGGCGGGATGATCACACCCGACACGTCGGTGATCGCACGGCCGAGCGCGTCGGCGAACGGCTCGGGGGTCTGACCCCGCTGCGCGAGCCGAGCGATCGTGTCGCGGGTGGTGTCGGCGAGCGGGCTCAGCTCCTTGCGGTAGTCCTTCGGCAGCGCCTTCACGTGCGCGGTGATCAGTTCGTCGCGCATGCCCGGCACCTGCCAGTCGAACCCGTCGGCGGTGATCCGGTTGAGGAGCGCGATCGGCACGAGCACCGTGACGCCGTCGTCGGGTGTACCGGGGTCGAACCGATAGACGACATCGAAGGTGAGGTCGCCCTGCTGCCACGTGCCCGGGTAGCCGAGCGGGTCGAAGCCACCCGACGCGGTGACGATGTCGGCATGGGTGAGGGTGAGTTGCTCGGGGTGTTTCGAGCCGGTGGCGCGCCACCATCGTTCGAAGTGACGGCCGGACACGATGTCGGCGGGAAGTCGCCGGTCGTAGAACGCGAGGATCGCTTCGTCGTCGACGACGTCGACGCGACGAACACGGTCGCCGAGTCGGCGCAGGTCGTCGACCAACGCCCGGTTCGCCTCGATCACCTTTGGCGCGCCACGCTCCCAGTCGCCTTCCACGAGCGCGTGGCGCAGGAACATCGCGCGAGCCTCGGGTCGATTCACCCGGTCGACCAGCACGCTTCGTCCGCTGATGATCGGCAGGCCGTAGAGCGACACGCGTTCGATGACCGTGGCCGCCACCCGCTGCGGATCCCATCGGGGCTCCTCGTAGGAGCGTCGGGTGAGGTGGTCGCCGATCCGCTCGGCCCATTCGGGTTGGATGGCCGCCACGTTGCGAGCCCACAGTCGGTTCGTCTCGACGAGTTCGCCCGCCATCACCCACTTCGGCAGCTTCTTTGCGACGGCCGAACCGTTGGCGATCGCGAACCGTGAGCCGTGGGCGCCGCGGTACTCGCGGGTGGTCTGGTCGCGCATGCCGAGGTGCGACAGCAGCCCGGCGAGCAGCGCTTGATGGACACGATCGGGGTGCGCTGCGTCGGTGCCGTGGCGAACGCCGATCGTGCCGGCCACTTGGCGAAGCTGGCTGTAGAGGTCTTGCCACTCGCGCACGCGGAGGTAGTTGAGGTACTCCGCCC
>JBMOFX010000303.1:0-3153 GCA_049318665.1 Ilumatobacteraceae bacterium
CGAACACGAGGAGACGGAACGGGAGGTTGTCGAGCAGTTCGTTCGCGATCACCACACCGCGCAGGGGCCCGCTCGGTGCAGTCCCCGTCGACTCCACGTGTTCGGGATGCGACGTTCGCTGGTCGGCCGACACCTCCACGGCGACGTAGCGAGGCATGACGTCGTTCTCCCACGCACTCATGATCGACCGGGCGAGCGTGCCCGGCCCCGCTCCGAACTCGACGATCGTGAAGTCGTCGGGCTCGCCGAGCCGCCGCCACTCGGTGGTGATCCACCGAGCGATCAGCGTGCCGAAGAGCGGCCCGACCTCGGGTGAGGTGATGAAGTCGCCGCGACGACCGGCGCGACCGGTTGCCGTGTAGAAGCCATGTGGCCCGTAGAGAGCAAGGTCGACGAACCGGTCGAAGCGGAGTGCACCGCCGGAGGCATCGATCGCTTCCGCGATGTCGTCAGCGGCCGAGGGCACCGGTGAGGTCACTGAGGTCGCCGAAGCGAGCCACGAGCCCCGGGAGCACGCCGAGCACGATCGTGGTGCCGACGCACAAGACGAGCGCCGCTTGCAGCGCGGCTGGCGTGCGGATCGGCGTGGTGTCGCCATCGGGGACCGGGCTCATCCAGACCTCGCGGAGCACGGTCATGTAGTAGGCCGCAGCGATGACCGTGTTGATGGCGCCGATGATCGCGAGGCTGTAGCCCCAACCCGTGCCAGCGTCGAGCACCGCCTTGAACGCACCGAACTTTGCGAACCAGCCACCGAGCGGCGGGATGCCGGCGAGCGATGCGAGGAAGATCGTGAGCATCACGGCGAGACCGGGCGCGTAGCTGAACAGACCCCCGTAGCTGCTGATCTCGCCGCTGCGCGTCTTTCGCGACACCGCGATCACCACGGCGAACGCGCCGAGGTTGGTGGCGGCGTAGACAACGAGGTAGACGACGACCGCCCGCAGCGCCGACTGCGACGCAGAGCCCGCGACAGCGAGCGGCATCAGGATGAAGCCACCCTGGCTGATGCTCGAGTAGGCGAGCATGCGGACGATGTTGGTCTGACGCAGCGCGAGCAGGTTGCCGACCGTCATCGAGACCGCGGCGAGCACCCACAGGAACGGCTCGTACACACCCTTCGCTTGGGGGAAAGCGATGAACACGAGCGTCACCAGGGCAACGAACCCGGCAGCCTTGGACGCAACACTCAAGAACGCAGTGACCGGCGTGGGCGCACCTTCGTACACGTCGGGCGCCCACTGGTGGAACGGGACAGCACTGACCTTGAACGCGAAGCCCACGATCACGAACACGATCGCGAGTGCCTCGGCGCCAGAGAACTGACCCTCGGCCGTGATCTGCTTGCCGATGTCGACGAGCAACGTCGTACCCGTGAGACCGTAGAGCAAGCTCATGCCGTAGAGCATCACCGCGCTGGCGAACACACCGAGGAGGTAGTACTTCATGCCCGCCTCGTTGCCCTTGACGTTGCGCTTGTTCCAGGCGGCGAGCATGTAGGCGGGGATCGACAGGAACTCGAGCGCCACGAAGATGCTGACAAGGTCGCGTGCCGACGTCATCATCACCATGCCGAGGATGCTGGTGAGCAACAGCACGAAGTACTCGCCCTGGTGGTACCTGCCCTCTTCGATCTCGTCGGAGCTCATCAACACGACGACGTAACCGGCGAGGATGAACAGCGCCTTCAGCACGAGCGAGAACGGATCGACCACGTACCGCCCGTCGAACATCGACCGGACGTCGTCGCCGATCACGCCGAGCGTGACCACCGGGATGAACGCAGTGAGTAGCACCACTGCAGACAAGGCGGCGGTGACCCAGCGCTGTCGCTCCTCGACGAACAGGTCGACCAGCAGCACCACGCAGATGCCAACGGCGAGGATGATCTCGGGCGCGAGCGCGTGGAAGTCGATCGTCGGCGGAGTGAATGGCTCCGCAGCGGCGAGCAGGCCGGCGATCACTTGTTGAACACCTCGACCAGTTGGGTGACGCCGGGGTCGAGCACTTTGAACAGCAACTGCGGGTACACACCGAGGACGACGATGCCGATGAGGAGCGGCGTCCACGCGATCCACTCGAAGGTGGTGACGTCGTGGATCTCATCGTGATGCTCGTCGTTGGCTGCCGCGCCGACACTGTGCGCCGTGGTGTGCGACGACGCGAACTCGGGGTTCACGTTGCCGAACGCCGTGCGCTGGTAGAGCCACAGCAGGTAGCCAGCCGCGAGGACGGTGCCGAGCGCGGCGATCACCATGAGCGTGCGATAGAGCACGATGTACTGGTCGAGCACCGGTGCCGGCTGATAGGCGCTGAGGATCACCGGGAACTCGCCCCAGAAACCGGCGAGGCCGGGGAGGCCGAGCGACGCCATCGCGCAGAAGCCGAGGATCCAACCGAGCTTCGGCATCTGCAGCAGCAGCCCGGAGAGCCGCTTGATCTCGAGCGTGTGGTAGCGCTCCTTGATGCTGCCGGCGCAGAAGAACAGCATGCCGGTGATGAGGCCGTGGGCGACCATGCCGAACAGCGCGGCGTTGATGCCGATGCTGGTGAGGGTGGAGATGCCGAGCATCACGAAGCCCATGTGCGCCACCGAGCTGAACGCGATGAGTCGCTTCATGTCGGTCTGCGCGAGGCAGCCCAGCGCGCCGTAGATGATGCCGATCACGGCGAGCACGCCGATGTAGGGCGCCCACTCGATCGCTGCCTGCGGCAGGATCGGCAGTGCGATACGGACGAAGCCGTAGGTGCCCAGCTTCAGCAGGATGGCAGCAAGGATGACCGACCCCTGCGTGGGTGCCTGCGTGTGCGCGTCGGGCAGCCACGTGTGGAACGGGAACATCGGCACTTTGACGGCGAAGCCCACGAACATGCCGGCGAAAATCCAGATCGCGGTGGTCTTCGCGATACCGCTGCCGTTCTCGATGAGGTAGAGGATCGAGAAGCTCTCCGCACCGGTCTTGTAGAACAGCGCCAGGAACGCAACGAGCATCAGCGCCGAGCCGAACATCGTGTACAGGAAGAACTTCAGCGACGCGTACTGGCGCTGCTCGCCGCCCCACACACCGATCATGAAGTACATCGGCAACAGCACGACCTCGAAGAACACGAAGAAGAGGATGAGGTCTTGTGCGATGAACGTGCCCGCCATGC
>JBMOFX010000304.1:0-3129 GCA_049318665.1 Ilumatobacteraceae bacterium
CCAGCGTCGAGGCCGTGGTCGGTCCGGTCCAGTGGGCAGAGCGAGCCACGGTCGTGCTCGCGAGCGATTCGGAAGCCACCTTGTCCGCAGCGATCTTCGACCCGGTGCTGCTGCGCATCGACGGCTTCGACGAGGACGAGATCGCCACTGCGACGGCCGCAGACCTGGTGCAGGTCAGCCGGCCGTGGACGAGCCCGCTGTCGAACGCGCAACTCGAGACGATGGCGACGAAGCTCGGCATCGCCGCCGACGACCTCGTGGTCGCCACGATCGGCGCCGACACCGACGACTGGGGTGGTGGGTCGGGGTACATGTACACCTCCGTCTCGGACCTCTACGTGTCGCGCTCCGCGGTCGACCAAGCCGGCCTGCCCGTCGAGACCGAACCGATTCTCTTCGGCCTGGCCGGCCATGCGGTCACCCGCGCCGAGTACGACCAACTGATGACGCTCGGCACGGGGTCCGACGATTCGTACTTCTTCTCGGTCGTCGATCCCGCCGACTCGGTGCAGGTGAGCATCGAGGCCACGTACCCGGAGCGCGACTGGAACACGATCGCCCGGTGGTCGGTCATCGGCGGTGCACTGTTGCTGGTGTCGCTCGTGGTCGCACTGGGCCTCGCCCTCTGGGCCGCCGAGGGCCGCGAGGAACGGAACACCCTCGTCACCATCGGTGCCCCGCCGTCGACGGTCGCGGCCATGGCCGGCTGGAAGGCGTTGCTGCTCGCCGGCGTCGGTGGCCTCGTCGCCGTGCCGCTCGGTTACGGCACCCTACGGCTGTGCCTCTTGGCGGCTAGCGACTGGACCCCGTTCCCATGGCTCACGGCGATCGGCGTCGTGGTGATCATCCCACTCGTCGTCGGCCTCGGCAGCGTCGTCATCAGCTCGATCGCGCAACGCACCCGCCCCGTGCGCGCCGTCCTGGCGAGCACCGACTGACGGACGCCCGCGTCTGGGGGCTGTAGGAGCCCGAGACAGCCACGAGGAGCCCCCGGAAGGGCGGAGGGGGCGTCAGGTGCAGGGTGAGCCGGGCGCCGGAACGACGTTGCCGGCGGCGTCGATGTCCCACGTCTTGAATACGCTGCGGATCAAGCCACTCTCGAGGAGCTGAGACTCCGTCGGAGTCGACCCCTCCAGCGCGAAGTACGCATCCATGGCGGTTTGGATCGTGCTTCGATCGGTGGTGCAGGTGAAGGACTGGGCGGCATCGATTGCTTGGATGCCTTGATCTGCGGCTGCGATCGGGGCGTCGATCGCCTTCGCGACCTCGCCGGTCGCTTCCTGGGCTTGGCCGCACGCTGTGCTGACGCACACGACGAGGAGGGCGGTGAGGGCGAGACGCATGCACGTGTATCGGCAGGACGGCGCGCGACCTGAAGACGCCGCCGGACCGGGGGCTGTACACGGCCGTGATGGGCACGAGGAGCCCCCGGTCCGCGTGAAGGGCTACTGGGCGCGGCTGTTGAAGCGGTCGACTTCGACCAGCACGCGGGTCACCTTGCCGGCGGCGATGAGGCCGCGGGCGTCGGACGCCGACACGGTGAACGTGAGCCGGCGACCGTCGATCTTCTCGAGCATCGCTTCGGCGGTCACCTCGAGGCCGACGGCCGTGGGCTGCAGGTGATCGACCTGCACGCGCATGCCGACCGTCGTGTGGCCGGCGGGTACGCAACCGGAGAGCGCGGCGCACGTCGCTTCCTCGCACAGCGCGATCACTCGTGGCGTGGCGAGCACGTCGACGCTGCCCGAGCGCATGGCACGCGCGGTGTCGGCTTCACTCACCACCAGCGACGCTGCGCCGTGCAGACCGACTTCGATGTTCACGGTGGCGAAGCGTAGCCACGGGCGGTAGACCGACCTCATGTCCGACACGTTCGAGTTCGCATACGACCGGTGGTGCGGGTGGCTGCTCGGCCTGCTCGGTCACGGCCGTCGACTGAGCCGCATCACCGTCGACCCATCGGCCGAGCCGCCAGCAGTTGTCGTGCGAATGGGCCTCGCGTTCCGCGCGACGATCCCGCGCAGCTCGATCGTCGAGGTTGCACCGTTCACCCAGCGGGTCTACGGGTGGGGTGTCCACGGGTGGCGCGGTCGGTGGTTGGTCAACGGCTCGTCGAAGGGACTCGTCTCGCTCACCATCGCCCCGCCATCGCGCGCCCGGGTGATGGGGTTCCCGATTCACCTCCGTCAACTCGTCGTGAGCCCGGTCGACCCCGATGGCCTGGTCGCTAGGCTCGCCACATGATCGACCACGACGTTCTCACGAGGGTGCTCGGCGCAGCGACGAAGGGTGGGGCCGACTTCGCGGAGGTGTTCGCGGAAGACAAGCGCTCCACGTCGGCTGGCCTCGACGATGGCCGCATCGAGCAGGTCACCAGCGGTCGCGACCGCGGTGCCGGCATCCGCGTCGTCAACGGCGACACCACGGGGTTTGCGCACACGGCCGACCTCAGCGAGTCCGGTCTCCGTGCGGCGGCGGAAGCCGCGGCAGCGGCGGCGAGCCAGGGCGGCGGCGGCGTCCGCACCGTGTCGCTCACCCGGGTCGAGGCCACGAAGGTCAACACCATCACCAAGTACCCGGACGAGATCGCCAAGGCGTCGAAGGTCGAACTGCTCCGCCGGGTCGACGAGGCCGCACGCGCCGCGGGCGCCGCGATCGTGCAGGTGTCGGCCGGTTACGGCGACAGCCGCCGCCGGATCCTCGTCGCCAACACCGACGGTGTCCTCGCGGAAGACGAGCAGGTCCGCAGCCTCATCCGGATGAGCGTCGTCGCCAACGGCGATGCCGGCATGCAGACCGGGTTCCAGAGCGCCGGCATGACCGTCGGGTTCGAGATGTTCGACACGGTCGACGTCGAAGACCTCGCACGCGACGCCGCCCGCCAAGCGATCACCAAGCTCGCGGCCCGCCCGGCGCCCAGCGGCTCGCTGCCCGTCGTCATCCAGCGCGGTAGCGGCGGCGTGCTCTTCCACGAAGCGTGCGGTCACGGCCTCGAGGCCGACCTCGTCGCGAAGGGGGCGAGCGTCTACCGCGGCAAGTCCGGCGAGCTCGTCGCCAGCCCGCTCGTCACCTTGGTCGACGACGGCACGATGAGCCGCGAGTGGGGTGCCATCGGCATCGACGACGAGG